>JAPUGN010000247.1 GCA_027298165.1 Nitrospinota bacterium | reverse complement strand
GCAAATTTCGCCGGGACGTTGGGGTAAATCAATCCGTTGTCTTCGCATACCCAAGCAAAATATTATTTGCGGCGATTCGCCGCCCGCCCGGCCGCCTGCTCCGCCCAGCGGATCAGTTCATCTCCATCTTCCAGAATTTCCGGCGGAACTTCATAGTAACTTTTGAGGGTCTGCTTGTCCGAGGGGCGGAAGGGCTTCATGCTGTATTCCTCGTAGGCGGGGCGAGTTTGATCGTTGGTTTTAAAGTACAGTCGTCCTTTATGCAGGATGCCGAAAAACACACTCTGATGATACAGCCCGAACCCCCCGAACATGGCGCGGCAGGTGACGGATTTCATGGCCGCCAACTGGTCCAGCACGAACTCTTTAAAAGAATCCTGCGGGATCATTTTTCAAGGCTCCCCGCGGGGTGCGAGCAATACGAAAAACAGGTTATAGACCATGATCAACAAACCCGCTCCCATCATCAACGCGAATCCGACAAACACCGCGTGCAACCAGCCGCCGGACCAGAGTCCCCCGGCCAGATGGGTGGCGGACATGCCGATCAGGCCGGCGTTATGCAGTACAAAATGAACGAGAATGCCGCCCGGCCAGGGTATCGGCCGTTCGTTGAAGCGGGGAAGTACATGGTACGCCACACCGGCGATTATCATGGTCATGAATCCCAGCAGGTTGAGATGAATGTGAACGAAGCGCAAGCGCTGGCTCCATTCCGGCTGGGCGCCGATCACGACGCCCATCACCACCCCCAGCGCCAGGTAAATCAAAGCCATTCTGGAAAACCAATTCGCATAAATATTCATCGTTCACCTCACCGGTTGAGAATAGGTGCGTCCGCGCCATTCGGCATGGCCGTGCAACAACAGGTGGAGCATGGAATTGATCATGACGGCGGCCATAACCAGCGCCCCCAGTGGAAACAGGTACGCATAACGTTGCTGCAATTTGAGTTCATGACAGAGTGTGGCGTGGGTGATCCCTACCAAAAATAAACCTATAAGCGACAACCCCAGAAGCCACCCCGACGAACCCTGAATCCCATGATACGCCCCCAGAAGCCAAGGGGTCACCACGAACCCCAGCACCCAGAAGATATAATAAAACGTTTTAACGACGGATTTATTCAATGCCAGAAAAATATTTTTTCTCCAGCCCATCCAGATTTCCTTGAGCGAATGGTACATGCGGATGGAGTAAATTTCCTGGCCGTGAGCGATTCGGATGCGGGCGCCGGCCTGTTTCAACAGCCGCCCCATGCCGATGTCTTCCAGGATGACCTGCTTGAGGGAGGCATGCCCGCCGACGCGGTCATACACCTCCCGCCGGATCATGAGAAAGGCGCCGATACCCATCGCCGCTTCAGACTCCGGGTCGTTCACCTTGCCAAACTGCGCGAGTGCCGCGATAAATGCGAAGATGAGTGGCTGAACCGTCCGCTCCCAGAACGATCCGAACTCGGCGGCGGGAAGGAGGGTCAACATATCCAGGGAGTGGTTCTGCATCTCCCCCACGGCGGTCCTTAGAGCATTGGGTTGAAACACCGGGTCGGCATCGGTGAACAGCAGTATGTCTCCCCGGCTGTTCTGCACCGCCTGGTGGAGGGCGAAAGGTTTGCCGTACCAGTCCGGCGGCAACTCAGCTCCCCGGACCGTGATCAAATTGGGATATCGTTCTTTCAGCGATTCGATGATTTCCGGGGTACGGTCGGTGGAGTTGTCGTCGACCACGATCACTTCAAAATGGGGGTAGTCCTGATTCAGCAGGGAAACGAGGCAGGCTTCCAGATCGCGCTCCTCGTTGCGGGCCGGGACACAAACCGAGACCCGGGGCGATGCGGTCAAGGGTCCCGCCGTCGGCTCAAGCTTGACCAGAAAATGCGCATTGACCGCCAGATAAACCACCACCGCCACGATCAGGCAGAACTGTAACATTGAAAGCAAAACCAGCACGCCACGTTCCAGTTATGAAGGGATAATCAGCGCGGGGATCCCGGCCATTTGAATATCAAAAGTTTCCATGTTAAGCTGAATTAGGTTATTTTCAGGAGACGAAGACCCGCCTCATGAAGAAATTAACCCTTTTTTTTCAACATTTTATAATCAATCTTCGTGCGATCCGCAATCCGGTATCGGGACCCACTATAGCAAGTCCCCTATCCGCCAAACAGTTATTAATTTTCCCTGGTCAAGATTGTTGCATGCGTCCTAATCAACCCACATTTCAAATTCGGATATTGCTCGTTCTGTTACTCATCATATTCGGTTTCACCACGCTATGGATTTCGCCCGCCGAGGCCTTGTGCATCAAAGAGCGCCGGGCCAATCTGCGCAAGGGTCCCGGACTGAACTACGACAAACTGTGGGAAGTCTTCCGCTACATGCCGTTCAAGCAGTTGGGGAAAAAAGGGGAGTGGATACGAGTTCAGGATTTGGACGGCGATATCTACTGGGTGCACCGTCGGCTCACCACCAAATCCTTCAAGTGCGCCGTCATCAAAAGAGATAAAATCAACCTGCGGCGCGGTCCCGGCACCCATTATAAAAAGATCAAGGGGATTCCGGGCGAAAAGTATTTTTCGATGAAGGTCCTCAAGATCAAGAACAACTGGGTGCAAGTGATAGATGCCTGGGGGGACAAGGCGTGGGTTTACCGGCCCCTGGTCTGGATCAAGTAAACGGGCGAGGGAAACCCCCTAATCCTCGAGCAGTTGCCGCGCCCGATTTTTGAAAATCATGTGGAACAGCAAATTGCAGTAATGGTCCACTTCTTTTTTTTCATCCGCGAGAACCGAGTGGTTCCAGAACCCGTACAGCTTGGCGGCCTTGATCAGTTTTTCCGAGTACAATCGCCAAGTGAAATGCTCCCTGACGCGGGCCACGGCCTGCGCGCCCAGTGTCTCCCAGCATGACGACACCTTTTCGCACCGGCCGAAAAAGTCCAGAATCGGCTGACTGATGAGCTCCGGTTGGGTAGGGTTGATCAGGTAACCGTTTTCCCCATCCACAATGATTTCCTGCGGTCCTCCGAACTGGGTGGCGAACACCGGCAGACCGCTGGCCATGGCCTCCAGAATCGTCAAACCGAACGCCTCGAACAACGCGGGTTGCACAAACACCCCTCTACGGTCGGCGATCACCCGGTACATCTCTCCGCCGTCCTGCCGGGAAGAACTTTCCAGCCAGCGGATCTTGTCCTTCAGACTATATTCCTCAATCAGCTGAACCATCCGCTTCCATTCGGACAATTCCTCATCGTCGGCCACCCGCTCTTCGCGGACGGCGCTGGTCACTATGATCAGATTCGCCTTGTCCTGCAGTTCCGTGCTCCGCCCGAAGCTTTCCACCAGTCCGGTGAGGTTTTTGATTTTATTGAGCCGCGCCATGGTAAAGATGGGAATTTTGTCGGAACGCCTGAGTTCTCCGAAAATATCTTCTCCCTGTTTGACGAACAACCGGTCGTTTATTTCTTGGGTCTGGTTTTTGAGGCGTCGACCGGTCTCGGTGTAGGGGAAGTAAATGGCGTCGTCCACTCCCGGTGAAACCACGTTAAACTTGGGATGAAACAAATTCACCCCGTGAACCACCTTGTACAACTCCGGCATGGAAAACAGGCAGTACGATTCGTACTGTCCGAGGCTGGTGTCCGTCCCCGCGATTTCCTGCTTGGTGCTGGAGATGATGACGTCCGCCTTGTTCATGGAAATCAGATCGGCGGTAAACTGCAGGGAGAAATTGTAATCCTTTTCCATATCCTGCCAGTACAGGTCCGAGAACAGGTGCTTGGGCTTTTCCAGCGCATGGGCGATATTGCACTGGATGACCTGCAACCAGGGGGCGAGCAGGGACGCCACCAA
>JAPUGN010000246.1 GCA_027298165.1 Nitrospinota bacterium | reverse complement strand
CTTCTTTTCCAGGGTTTCGAACATGCTGTACGCATCCTCGGTGACCACACTGATTTTCCCGTCGAGAATCGATTCGTCATAGATACCCGGGACGATGGAGGAGGACATGTTTTTGAGTCCCTCCAGGCCGTGCAAGTCTTCAGCGGGTTCCACAGCGTAACATTTGATTTCGGGATTCAACTCCCGGAACTTGCGGGTGCAGCCCATGATGGTGCCGCTGGTGCCGATCCCGGCACAGAAATGGGTGATCAGGCCGTCGGTTTGTTTCCAGATTTCCTCGGCGGTGTGCAGGTAATGGGAGCGCCAGTTGGAATCGTTGTTGTACTGGTCCGGCATGAAATACTTGTCCCGATCCTTGTCATAGATTTCTTTCGCCAGGATGATGGCGCCGTCGGAACCCTCGAACGGGCTGGAGGAGACGATCTCCGCGCCGTAAAAATCCGCCATCTCGCCTTTGCGTTCCTTGATAACGTTGGCGGGCATGACCAGCTTGACCCGGTAGCCTTTGATTTTGCCGATGAGGGCATAGGCGATGCCGGTGTTGCCGGAGGTGGAATCGAGGATGATCTTATCCTTGGTGAGTTGACCGGACGCCTCGCCATCTTCGATCATCTGCAGGGCAGGGCGGGACTTGACGGACCCGCCGGCGTTGCGCCATTCGGCCTTGGCGTAGATCTCGACGTTGGGGTACCGCTGGCTGAGATTTTCCAGGTGGATCAACGGGGTATTGCCGATTTTTTTCAAAATCGATTGATCCACGATCACCGGGCAGGCCGGCGCCAGATTCTTTTGATTGATATGACCCATATGTCCTAAAGACGCACCCTTTATATTAAATGGAATTTAAAGGATTCGTCATTGGTCTTTTAATTTTAATGAATTCGGAAACTGCTGATTAAGCCGTTCCACAAATCTCTTCATAGTCGATCAACTCTTTAATGGTCGGGTTGTCCCCGCACACCGGGCAGTGGATGTCCCGCTTGAGTGTCAATTTCCGGAATTCAGTATTTAATGCGTCGTAAATGAGCAATTGTCCCGATAGCGACTTGCCGATTCCCAGCACCAGTTTCAGGGTTTCCACCGCCTGAATGTTGCCGATGATCCCGGCCAGCACGCCCAACACGCCGCCTTCCTGACAGTTCGGCACCAAACCCGGCGGTGGCGGTTCCGGATACAGACAGCGGTAACACGGGCCGTCCTGGGGATTGAACACCGTGGCCTGGCCTTCGAAACGAAAGATACTGCCGTGAATGTTTATCTTGTTCATCATCACGCAGGCGTCGTTGATCAGAAACCGTGTCGCGAAATTATCCGAGCCGTCCACGATATAGTCGTATCCTTGAAATAATTCTCTAATGTTTTCCGAACTGATTCGTTCGTTGTACAGGGTGACGTTGACATCCGGGTTCAACGCGGTGATGGTTTTTTTGGCCGACTCGGTTTTGAGCATGCCGATCCGCTCGGTGGAATGGATGATCTGCCTCTGCAAGTTGCTGAGGTCAACCGTGTCGAAGTCCACGATGCCGAGGTGGCCGATCCCGGCGGCGGCGAGATAGTACGCCGCAGGCGAACCCAGACCACCGGCGCCGATCATCAGCACGCGCGCGTCCAGCATTTTGCGCTGGCCCACCCCGCCCACTTCCGGCAGGATGATATGGCGGCTGTAGCGTTCGATCTGCTCGTCGGTAAAATCGGTCATTAAACAGCTCCACCGGCGATGGCGGGAATGATGGACACTTCGTCGCCGTCCTTGATTTTGGTTTTGTCCCCATCAAGAAACCGGATATCTTCTTCGTTAAGGTAGATGTTGATGAACCGCCTGGGGGCTCCGTTTTCTTCGCAAATGCGTTCCTTCATGCCCGCGAACTGGCTTTCAAGGTTGTTGAGCAAATCGGCAATCGTTCCGCCTTCCGCCGTCACCTCCGCCTGATTGTTGGTCAATTTCATCAGAGGCGTGGGGATTCTTACTTTAACTGACATGTTGCTTTCTCCTTTATACCGTTAAACTGTTGGCAAATTCTTCTTCAAAACTCTGAATATTGGGTTGGATGACCGTTGGCGGGGCGTACTGACCCGTCAACGCTTCATGCGTTTTAAGGCCGTTGCCAGTGATGCAGATCACCGTGACTTCATCAGGTTTGATGCGGCCCTGCTTGATCAATTTCTGAGTCACCCCGAGGGTGACACCGCCCGCGGTTTCCGTGAAGATGCCCTCGGTTTCCGCCAGCAGTTTCATGGCCTCCACCACTTCTTCGTCCGGAATATCCTCACCCCAGCCGCCGCTTTCGTTGGCGGTCTTGATGCCGTAATACCCGTCTGCCGGATTGCCGATGGCGATCGACTTGGCGATGGTGTTGGGTTTCACCGGCTTGATGGTGTCCCAGCCATTTTTGATCGCCGTGGTCACCGGCGAACATCCGGTCGCCTGCGCCGCAAACACTTTGGTGTTCACCTTGTCGATCAGTCCCAGCATTTCAAATTCGTGAAAGGCTTTCCAGATTTTGGTGATGAGAGAACTGCCCGCGACCGGGACCACCACGTTGTCCGGCGCTTTCCATCCCAACTGCTCTGCGATTTCGTAGCCATAGGTTTTTGAGCCGTCGCCGTAGTAGGGGCGGATGTTGATGTTGACGAACGCCCATTCATGATTGACGCCGATCTCACTGCAAAGGCGGTTGACGTCGTCATAATTGCCGTGAACGGCGATCAATTGCGCGCCGTAAATCTGCGTGCCGATAATCTTGCCGGCCTCCAGGCCATCGGGAATAATGATACAGCTTTTGAGTCCCGCTTCCGCCGCGTGAGCGGCCACCGAGTTGGCCAGGTTGCCGGTGGAAGCGCAGGAGATGGTATCGAAATCGAATTCGATCGCCTTGGAGACGGCCACGGCGACCACCCGGTCCTTGAAGGAAAACGTCGGATGATTGACCGAATCGTTTTTGATGTACAGATGCTTGAGGCCCAGCACCTTGCCCAGGTTTTTGGCGCGCACCAGGGGGGTGAATCCGGTGTGGAGGCCTACCTTGGGTTCTTCGTCGATCGGCATGAACTCTTTATAACGCCACATGGAGGGCGGGCCGTTCTGGATGCTCTTACGGCTGACCACTTTGCCGATGCCGGCGTAGTCGTAGTTCACCTCCAGCGGTCCAAAGCAGTATTCGCACACGTGGATCGGCAGTTTCTCGTAATCTTTCCCGCACTCTTTACAGCGTAACCCTTTGACGAATCCCATAAAATTCCTGAATTAGAAATATTGATGAAAACTGAAATACCGTTCCCCGGTATCCGGCAGAATGACGACCACGTTTTTCCCCGGGCCCAGATCTTTTGCGGCCTGGTGGGCCGCACACACTGCCGCGCCGGAGGAGATGCCCACCAGCAGACCCTCTTCCTTGGCCAGCCGCTGGGAATATTTAAATGCGTCTTCGTCGGACACGGGACATATTTTGTCGACTATCGACATGTTCAACACCTTCGGCTGAAACCCGGCGCCGATGCCCTGAATCTTGTGCGGACCAGGGGACATGCCCGAAAGAACCGCCGAAGTCGCCGGCTCAACGCCGATGATTTTAGTATGGCCGAAATGTTCTTTTAATACTTCACCGGCCCCGGTGATGGTGCAGCCGGTGCCAATACCCGCGACCAGCGCGTCCACCGGGTCGCCTTCCATCGCCGAGATGATCTCCGGTCCCGTGGTCTGCCGGTGGATTTCCGGGTTGTCCGGGTTATTGAACTGCTGCGGCATATAGTAACTCGGATTGATCGCAACCAACTCTTCAGCGCGCTCGATGGTGCCCTGCATGCCGAACTCGGCTCGGCTGAGATCGACCACGGCGCCGTAACTTTCCAGCAGTACGCGACGCTCCATGCTCATGTTTTCAGACATCACGAGGATGACTTTGTATCCCTTGAACGCCCCGACGAGGGCGAGACCGATGCCCGTGTTGCCGCTGGTCGGCTCGATAATCGTCGCGCCGGGCTTGAGCAGTCCTTTGGCCTCGGCGTCCTCGATCATCGCCAGCGCAATACGGTCCTTGACACTGCCGCCGGGGTTGGCCGACTCCAGTTTGGCGTAAATATCAGCCCCATTGGAGGGAACCACACGGTTCAGCTTGACCAGCGGCGTGCCGCCGATAAGTTCCAGACTGTTCTCGGATTTTAACCTGAATTTTTCCAGCATAAATCGGCTGAAACACCTCGTAATTGAACGATTTAAAGGTAAATCCCGAATTATACGGAAACCCCCTGCGAAGTCAACAAATCAACTCCTCAGACACCTTGGGTTTCCCAAATCCGCTATGAAACGGGACTGTACCGCGTCAATTATATCACGCCAGCCGACCCCGGCAACCCTGGAGAACCCCTTAATTTTAAAAAAGTTAGCGGAGCTCCTGCCCGGAGGGGGAACGGGCTAACCGTTGCCCCCAAAAGAATGCCACTGAGTGCAAATCATGGTTTTCAATTTACCGGTGGCGGTTCGCCACCCAGCGTGACGCTGGCCGGGCAAGGCCCGGAGCTAATTTTCTCCTCCCCCCTCATGGGGAGCACCCACAGGGTAGCGGATTAGGGTGAGCCAGCGTGTGACGCTGGACCCAATATACCCTCTCCCCTCACGGGTAGCACCCGTGGGGTGACGGGAAGGGTGAGGGGTGGTTTGCTCCCCCCTCCGGGCAGGAGATTTCTCTCTGCTTATGATATGCTTGCCCTTCCTCAAGTAAAATGAATGGAAAGAATCGTATGAGCGCACAGGGACTGTTAATCGAATTCAAAAAGTATCTGCCGCTGAGGGCCTATGGCAACGGGCCGGTCATCAATATAATGCGCGAGATGGGCCTGCACGCCGGCAAGAAGACGCAACTCACCGTTTCCGACGTGTTCCGCGACAGCGAGTCCGGCGAGCTGGTCTGCCAGGTCAAGGCGGACGGCGCCGACAGCTTCAGCGCGGCGCTCACCAACCTCAAGCTCGACATCACCCATCCCCTCTACCGCAAAGTGAAAAACTACCGCGACGAAGTCGCCAACGCCCTCGCCCAGCCGGACGACGCCCCCAACGTCAACTC
>JAPUGN010000245.1 GCA_027298165.1 Nitrospinota bacterium | reverse complement strand
CTGCAATTGGAGGGAGAACCGTTGGCGCTGGCGATTCAGAATTACCTCGCCCCGTGCCCCTGCGGTAAGGAGTTCAGCCACGATTCCGGCAAACGATGCCCGGCTTGTATTCACAAGATTAAAAGAGAAACTCACATCAGCTACGGGTCCAAGGAGTTCCACTGCATCTGGAACATCGAAAAACTCAAAGAGATCGAAGGCAAAATTTTCGAATACATTCTGGACCGGCTGGACTCGGAAGAGGAAAACCTCACCCAGCTGATCGAACGTTTCGAGAACGGAGAAATTGATCCCGGCCCCTACATGGAAGGTGTGGAAAATATCCAAATCCGCGAAGCCGCCGAGGTGGCCGCCGTCAAAACCTGGGCCATGCTGGTCGGACCGAAAGTGGCTTTCCCGGGCGCTGAGGAACACGGGCTGGCGGCTCGCTACGGGTCCCGCATCCTGGTCAGCATCGCCAGTGGCCTGGAAATGGGATACGGCACCTCCATCCTGACCACTCTTTCCAGGGAAGAAAAGAATCTGGACGGCCCGGAAAAAAAGGAAATTCAGACCTTTATCAAAAAGATAGCGGGAGGTTTTTAAGGCCCCCGTCACTTTTTACGAACCCTTTGGTGGTTGGGAGAATCTTAATCACGGAAGTTCGGTAGTTTGCCCCCTGTTTAGCTCAACGCCCCGGAAACGGGGCGTTTTTTTGTTCATCGGCAATTTTATTTCTTATTTTCCGTCACTTGGATGCGTGTCTCCGCCCCGTTGGTCCGTATTTCCGGAATGTACATGGCGTGACCCAGCACCGGCAACGCATGGAACCGGCCCGGCACCTCGGCACGCAGGGTGTAGCGAATCTCCCACACGCCCTGCGGCAGGTGGTCGATAAACAGCACCACCTTACGGTCGCGCAACTCCTGGTACACCCACCGGCTGCGCCCCGTGTAATCCGAGGAATTGGCATCCGGTACCGGAGATGGAACGATTAGGGATTTCATCCGGCCCTTTTTGGCGGGGGTCACGCCCGGCAATGCCGGATTCAGGGAGGTTCCAAAACTTCGTTGCACCGCCGATTGCTTCAGTTCCCGCGCGTACACCGGTTCGCCGCTTTTAATCTGCACCGCTTCCAGCCCCGCCGGTTTCATATCCTCAAACACCAGATACTCATAATGGTTCTTGGCTTCGATGGTTAGGAGCGTTTCGATGCGCTCGCCGCTGGTTACCGTCTCCCCGTCGTTGAGCGGCACTTTGTCATAAATGTAGCCTTTAAGAAGAGTCGGACGTCCCACCAGCTTGTAATACTGCCGCCGGACGAAGATCTCATTGCCCGCCGCGGTGATCGGTTCCTCAAGGCTGAAAAAAGTGGCGTTCGCCGCAAAGTACAAGGGACCTTCCCCGCTTTTCCGGATCAGGCGGATGGTGTTGACGCCGTCTTTGATCCACTTCGCATCGATGGCGAACAGGCTGGGCGCGCGCAAAACGTCCTTCACCTTTTGGGTGGTCACGGTGTGTCCGTTGACTTGTAGTTCGTATGCGATCCTGCCCTTCAGTTCGCCGCTGGTTTTAAGGTATTGATTCATCGCCAGCACCACGATGGCCGTGTCACGGGTGTTGCTCCAGTTGGCGCCGCGCCGATTTTTGATCAGCCAGTTCATAACCGGCTCCACCAGTTTGTTTTTGGGATCGATGGTGAGCAGGGCGCTCAGGGCGAATGCCGTCGCTTCCACACCGCCGTTCGACCACCGGTAGAAAATCCCGTCCTCTCCCCAGTGCGCCGTGGCCATCACCGCTTTTTGCGATTGTTTGGAGCCGCGCTGGATGATCGAAGTATCCGGCTTGTCATCGAGGATAACCCCGTTTTCCAAGTTATCGATTAAAGTTCTCGCCCGCTTCTTAAATCCATAATGATGCGCCGCCAGCGCCAGCAACGAACGGGTGTAGGCATTGAGGCGGCTTTTGTGCTTCCACAGGTTCTGGAAGGCCTGGTTTTGAAACTTATCGATCCGCTTGAGTTTGCCGGCCGCGTGATACACCGACAGCGCGTGCAACATCCACGCTTGCAGATCGTGTTGCTCCTCCGCTTCCACCAGTCCCTTGTTGAGAAACCGGGCGGCGCGTTTGAGAGCGCTGCGGTTCACCTCAACCCCGGACTGCCGGGCGAGGCTCAGTCCCCACAGCACATAGGCCGTCATAAAGTGATCGCTGTCGCCTTTCTTCCACCAACCCCAGCCGCCGTCGCTGTGCTGAAAATCGTACAGGCGATCGAGCCCAGCCTGCACCATGGCATCCAGTTCGGCGATATTCTTTTTGCCATTGGGATGGTTTTTGCCGGTTTGTTGGGTTTCGATGCCGACGAACAGCTTGTCCCTTATGGACTCGGGTTTAAGTCCCTGGTCCACCAGCGTTTTCAAAACGATCACTGCCGGCAGAAACCGGCTGAGCGTTTGCTCGGTACAGCCGTAGGGATAATCGATCAGGTAGGGCAGAGCGTCCAGCATAGTCACCGCCAGACTCGGGGTGACCTGCACGCTGAGGCGGGTCGAATCCTTTTTACGCGCCTTCGGGATATTCAGTTGCATCGCCACTTCATCCCCACGCATTTTACCGGAGGCGGAGAGGAATTTTTCGATGCCGTGCTCGTGGATGATAAAACTTTTTTCCATGGCATCGCCGTATTTGGAGGATTTCCCGGAAACGCGGATTTTGGCATGACCCGCCTGCGTCACCGAAACCAGCCAGTCGATGCGGCGTTCGCCATGCGCTGGAACCTTGGTCGGGCCGATCTCCCCCTTGACGGGTTTGCCTTTGCGGTCAATGTGGCCGACCACCGTCAGGCCCTGCGCATCGAGGGCAGGCCGCACGATCATTTCCTCCCCGGTGTTGTTGTTGAAGATGGCCGACAGAGTGAGCTGGTCTCCCACCACGAAGAAACGCGGCGCCTGCAGGCGGACGATCAACGGGTTTTGCGTCCTGACCTTGGCGGTAGCGATGCCGAACTGATTGGTCTTGGAGACCGCCCGCGCGGTGGCCCGCCACTCGGTCAACGAATCGGCGAATTGAACCTTGACCGTGGCTTTGCCCTCCTTGCCGGTTTTGATATTCGGTTTCCACAGAATGGTACTGCGGAAATCCGAACGCACCAGCACCGCCGGTTCTGCCTGGCCCGGAACGGGTGATTGCACCCGGCCTGCGCGCTTGGAAAGTCTCTCTTTGTCGTCGGCAAACGCTTCTTCGGCAACCATCTCTGATTGAGCCATGGGAGCGTTGGCGCTCAGGGATTTGAAAGCGCGGGATTTGTGCTGAACACTGCCTTCCAGACGATCCAGCGCACCGTAATCGCCTTTGCCTCCGGAGACGCCTCGCCCCAGCGACGCATCTTTTCTCTTTTGCAGTTTTGCCAGGCGCTTCATCTGGAACGAGCTTTGCGTCTGGATGCGGCGGGCGCGCTTTTGTCCGTAGAAGAACTGGCGCGGGTCCGGCGCCAGGTCCTTCTGAATGTAATAGACCGCTTCGTCAACCAGCCCCACCGCCACCTCGGCGGATACCGGATCACCCTTGTGGTTTTTGGCGGTGACGGTGAGGGTGCCCTGTTCGCGTGGCTGGTATTGATCCCGGTCAAGTTGCACCGTAACGTCGAGGAAATTTTTGACCGGGGGAACGACCACCTGTTTCGTATCCTGAAAAATTTGATGATCGCTCACCATGACTCCGTTCAGGAACACGTTCGGCACGTGCTTTTCCTCGATGTCCAGTTGCAGCAGCTTGACCGTCCCGGTGAGGTGCACCAGTTGATAACTGTACAGGTCGTCCGCCTCCATGCTGAATAGCACATAGCGGTCGCTGGTGGGCGCGACGATCATCACCGGCGCTATTTGACCGGCGCGGAAGGTGTCCTTGTCGACGATAATCTCGAGCCCGCCGTGGCGGTAGCCCAATTCCGTGGTGGCGTTGTCGGCCACCCAGACGGTGGTCTCGCCTTTGACGGGCAGGGTTTTCCGGTCGGGTTGCGAGGTCCAGGCGATGCGGTAATAGCCCTGCTGGCTCGCGATGAACGTCAGCTCCGCTTCGCCTTGGGCATCGGTGTTCACCTTGCGGGTCAGAATGTCGTCGTGCCGGTATCCCCGGAACTTGAGTTGCCAGCCGGGTCCGCCGGGTTGCGCGGGCGGCGGCGGGAATATCTTATTATCCCGGCGTAGGCGTTCGAGGGCTTTGCCCTGCACTTCTTTGCCCTTGGGATCGATCCAGATTTCGTACCAGATATCACGGGTGATGCGGATCGTACCTTCCGTCTGCACGGGCTGATGGTTGGCGTCCAGCGCCTTGATGTTGACCTGAACCTTGTCCTGCGGCCGGTACAGGTTGTGCTTGCTGTGGAGGTATACATAATACGGCTGGCGCGTCACCTGCACCGTTCCCCGCGACACCACCTCGCGGCGCGACAGGTCGGTCACCCGGGCTTCGATGGTGTACTGCAAATCCTGGTTCTGCCGCTGGCTCGGGAAGCTGAGGTGTGCGTTGCCCTCCGCGTCGGTTTTGATCACTTCACGCTTGATTTGCTGGCCCTGTCCCCAGTAACGGCCCATACGCGGGACCATGTCCTCATAATACCAGGGGAACTCCGGTTGGGGATGCCAGCTGTGATAGAAGGGCCGCTGGTAAACCACGACCTCGACATTGGCATTGGCCACCGGGCCGCCGAAATAATATTCGGCGTGGATGTCGACTTCCACTGTATCGCCCAACTGAAAAGTTTTCTTTTTGCCGTTTTCTTCCGGGGTCTGGACGGATACCTTGAACTCCGGCAGTTTGAATTCCTCCAGCCGAAACAGCGCGGCGTTGCCGATATGTTTTTTCCGGCCTTTCGTCCAGAAGGTGACGCGGTATTCTCCCAGCGGGATTTTTTCGGACAGCTCGAGCGAGTCCCACCCGCTGCCGAATTCGTTGAGTTTGAGCTTGCCCTTTTTGAGTTTGGAACCGCGGGGATCGGTGATTTCATACTCCAGCGTTTCGTTGGCCGGCGTCTCGTACACCGAGCCGTCATAGGTGCGGGCGGTCAGCTTCCATTGCGCGGTTTCGTTGGGGCGGTAGGCGGGCCGGTCGGTCGCTACATACAGTTTCCATGAAGATTTATCGTGCCGGTACCGGTAATTGTATCCGGTGACGAACGCCTGCCGGTCCTTGAGGGCCGCGCCCACAAACAACTGGGAATTGTTGCGTTCACCTTCAAGATCGAACACCGCCAGACCGTTCTTGTCGGTGCGGGCGGTGTTGTCGTCCCACACCCATTTACGTCCCGTGTAATGGCGTTCGTAGAGGTGAACGCGGGCCTTGGCCAAAGGCGCACCGTTGCCGGAATCGGCGAAATACACCAGTGCCTGCTTGCCGGAAGTTTTGAGGATCAGCGACGATTCGGTGACCAGAACGATTTCGCGCGATTTTTCCCCGCCACCGGTGGCCTCGAGGATGTAGGCTCCCGGCGGCAGTTTTTTATCGAACTCCAGAACTTTCTGCCCGGGACGGAAATCCCTGGTGTCCTTGAGGTCTTCATCCCAGGATTTTACCTTTTTGTCTTTAAACAAACTGATCCGATTCAGCCAGGAGCGGGCATCGTCTTTTCGGGTGAAATCGATATTCCCCGAAAGATTCACCTTATAAAGAGACAGAAAAACCTTGTCGATATTGCGCCAGTTCAGGTTGACCCGTATCAGCGAATCGGGAAGAAAAAAACTGGAAGCGTTTAGATTAAGCGTCGGCTGGGTGATATTCTTAACGTTATTCCGGGCATTGTCGTAGAATCGGGTTTCCCCTTTTTTAAAATCTTTGAGAATGCGCCGAAAATATTTGAGAGCTTTCTTGTAGTTCTGCTCCCGCCGTTGCTGGCCGTTCTCCATAATAATAATCTCACCGGGACCGGACAGCCATTCGGCGTAATGGTAAAGTGCGTCGTCGTACCATTCGGTGGATTTCCCGGCATCGATCACCGCTTCGAACGATTCGGGAACGCGTTGCTGTTGATAGATATTGCCTCGTTGGCGCAGGGCCATGGCGATCAGGTAATGGGCGTGGACGCGGTCGGTTTTCGTTTGAGCGATTTTAAGTGCGTTCTCCAGGAAATTAACGGGGATAGTGTTTCCGTAGTAACCGTAATAGTAGTAGCGTTGGCGATTGGGCGGGGTGGCGGCGTTCCAGATGATGTTGAGGTAGCGCGTTCGAGCCAGCTCGATATCCGCCGTGCCGCCCCACCAGTCGAGCGCTTTTTGGTAATGGCCCCACGCCGCGCTCCAGTTGCGGGCATTGCGCGGGAACCACCACGAGTCACCCAGCGATTCTTGAATCTCCGCCCAGAGCCGGTCCTGCTGTTCGGTGCGCACTTGGTCCCGGATCATTTTTCGGAGTTGCGCTCTGGCCTGCTCCAGTTTGGAAGGATCGGGATTATTTGTTTCAGCCGCGGAACGCCATTGCGTGTCTGCAACCCGGAAAGCAACCCATCGCTTTTCCGGCGGCGACAGCTTCAGTTTTTGCGCTTTCCGGTAGACTTCGTTGGCCTTGGCATACGACCCTTTCCGGACATACGACTCCCCCTGATTTTTGAGCAGGCCATAAGCGCCCCCCTCGATGGTTACCGCCTGGGCATCGGGAAATCCCGCCAGTGCCAGAATGAGTGAAAAGATGATCCATTTGAGAAGAGACGCTTGCCGAAAAGTCATAACATTCTCCATATAAACCCGGTTACCGGACGAAGTGATGCACCGTGGATTCCACGGATGCCAGGTACGAACCTCCGAACAAGTTGAGATGGTTGAGCAGGTGGTAGAGGTTGTATAGTTGTTTTCTCTCCTCATAACCGGGATTCTGGGGAGACGCTTCCCGGTAGGCGTCATAGAAGGTTTGCGGGAGCCGTCCAAAAAGCTCCGTCATCGCCAGGTCGGTTTCGCGCAGTCCGAAATGAACCGCCGGGTCGACCAGGCAGGGTTGGTGTGCGGTATCGCTAAACGTATTGCCCGACCACAAATCGCCGTGCACCAGCGCCGGTTGTTCTCCAGACAGGTCGAGCCATTGCTCGAGCCCGTCGCAGAGCCGGTCGATTTTCTGGTCGGTGACCACAGGGAGCCGTCCCCGTTCCCGCGCCAGCCGTTGCTGGAAGCGGAGCCGGTGTTCGCGGAAAAAAACCACGCCGTTTTTTTCCGGCGTATTGATCTGCTCGGTGGAGCCGATGAAGTTGTCGTGATCCAGTCCGAAATGATCCTGCGTGGTGCGGTGCATGGCGGCGAGGGCCCGGCCGAACCGTTCGTAGTAACCGTGGTCCGGCGTTCCGGTTTCGATAAATTCGAGCAACAGAAACTGCGGGTTGGAATCTTCGGGCAGGGCGACCACTTTCGGAATGCGCGGACCGTTTTTCGCCTCACGCAGGAGTTTCAATCCCCGCGCCTCTTTTTTAAACATACCGCCGGGTGGGCGGTCGTTAGTTTTCAGGAACACCCTTTCTCCATTGGAGAGAGTCAGCGCCTGCGTCTGATTGATGCACCCGCCACCGATGGACCGGCTGGATTCAATGTCTACGGATTGCGCGTACACGGTTGCCAGCAGGTCGCGAATTTGGTTGTTCATGGATTATTCCATTTGTGATTTGACGTAATCGAGAATCGGCGGGCAGGTCCGGTGCACGATCTGAAACACGTGCTCGAACCCGTCATCCCTGCCGTAATAAGGATCGGGCACATCCAGGTCGCCGTTGGCCTCCGGGTCGAACGAACGGAACAGGCGGATTTTTTTCGCGGCCACCTCCGGCGAGCACATGTATTCCAGGGTGTCCCGGTTGGACCGGTCCATGGCGAGGATGAGGTCGAAGCGGCGGATGTCGTCCGCTTGAATCTGCTGGGCGCGGGAGGTCAAAGGCACCCCTTTTTTGCGGGCGGTGGCCTGCATGCGGGCATCCGGCGTTGCGCCGACGTGCCAGCGGCCGGTTCCTGCGGAATGGATAATTATTTGATTTTCAAGGCCCTCCTCTCTTATCAGGGCTTGAAACACGCCTTCGGCGAGGGGCGAACGGCAGATGTTGCCGAGGCAGACGAAACAGATTTCAAAGGACTTGGAAGCGGTCATGGTATATTGATTTAGGAACGATTTCCGTTTAAGATTGCGCCTACTGCCCAACTCAGGGTGGCCGGAGCCGGGGGTGGATCGCCAGAATCGCTCTGGGTATTCATTATTCTATGATACCGTCCTGCCCACATTCAACCAGCATTTTTGGGCGTCAAAATTCAAAAAAAGAGACTGAACGTTGATCGAACGCTACACACTTCCCGAGATGGCCGCCATCTGGTCCCCCGAAAACAAGTTCCGCATCTGGCTGGATATTGAAGTCGCGGTCTGCGAAGCTTTGGCGAAACGCAAAGAGATTCCCCAATCGGCGGTCAACACCATCAAGAAGAAAGCCGGGTTCAATATCAAGCGCATCGACGCCATCGAAAAGGAAGTGAAGCACGATGTGATCGCTTTTCTGACCTCGGTGGCCGAGCACGTGGGAGATGCGGCGCGTTACATGCATCTCGGGATGACATCATCCGACGTGCTCGACACGGCACTGGCGGTGCAGTTGCGCGATGCGGCGGATTTGATTTTAAAACAATTGATCGCGTTTCGCGCTGTGTTGAAGAAGCAAGCGAAGCGGTACAAGAATACGCCAACCGTCGGGCGCTCGCATGGCATTCACGCCGAGCCTACCAGTTTCGGACTGAAGCTGGCCAACTGGTACGAGGAAATTGGGCGCAACATCGAGCGGATGCAACATGCGAAAAAATGCATCAGCGTCGGCCAAATCTCCGGCGCCGTCGGCGTGTTCGCCAGTATCGATCCCTCGGTGGAGGCTTACGTTTGTAAAAAACTGAAACTGAAACCCGCGCCGGTGTCCAGCCAGATCATCCAGCGGGACCGGCACGCGGAGTATTTTACCACGCTGGCGATCGTCGCGGGAACGCTCGACAAATTCGCGGTGGAGATTCGCCATCTGCAACGCACGGAAGTTCTGGAGGCGGAGGAGTTTTTCTCGAAGGGACAGAAGGGATCGTCCGCCATGCCGCACAAGCGCAACCCGGTGGTCTCCGAGCAGATGTCGGGACTGGCGCGGGTGGTGCGGGGCAACGCGATGGCGGCAATGGAGAATATGCCGCTGTGGCACGAGCGGGACATCAGCCATTCCTCGGTCGAGCGGGTGATCGGGCCGGACAGCACCATCCTCGTCCATTACATGTTGACCCAAATGACGCGGCTGGTGGATCAACTGCTGGTCTATCCCAAAAATATGAAGAAGAACCTGGAGCAGACCGGCGGCCTCATCTTTTCCGAGCACGTACTGCTGGCGTTGACGCGCAAGGGCGTGGTGCGGGACCAGGCGTACCGCATGGTGCAACGCAATGCAATGCAGGTGTGGGAGAAAGGCGGCGACTTTACGGCGCTGTTGAAACAGGACAAAGACATCAAAGAGCATTTGACCGACAAGGAAATCGACCAGGCGTTCGACCTGAACAATCATCTTAAAAACGTGAACAAAATCTTCAACCGCGTATTCAAATAATCCCCTATCATGAAACGACTCGAACAACTCTACGAAGGTAAAGCGAAGATCATTTATGCCACCGAGGACCCGGATCGGGTGATCCAGTATTTCAAGGACGACGCCTCGGCCTTCAACGGCGTCAAAAAGGGCACCATCGTCGACAAGGGTGTGATCAACAACCATGTCTCCACCACCATTTTCAAATATTTGGAGGAAAAGGGCGTGCGTACCCACTTGGTGAAGGAGCTGAACGACCGCGAAATGCTGGTGAAACGGCTGGAGATCATCCCGGTGGAAGTGGTTCTGCGCAACGTGGTGGCGGGAAGCCTGGCCAAGCGCATGGGCCTGCCGGAAGGCGAGAAGTTGAAAGCGCCGATCCTGGAGTTTTATTACAAGGACGACGATCTGGGTGACCCGATGATCAACGAGTACCACATCAAAGAATTCGGCCTCGCCACGGCGGAGGAAATCGAAATCCTGCGCCAGCAGGGTTTACTGATCAACGAATTGTTGTTCGAGTTTTTCAAACAGCGGAACATCCGGCTGGTCGACATCAAGCTGGAGTTCGGCCGACACAAGCGCGAGGTTCTGCTGGGCGACGAGATCAGTCCGGACGGGTGCCGGCTCTGGCACTGGGAGACCGGCGAGAAGATGGATAAGGACCGTTTCCGATTCAACCTGGGGCAGGTGGAGGAGAAGTACCAGGAAGTCTATCACCTGATTTGTAACAAGGCCTGACCCGCACTCCCATTCACCGCAGAGGACGCAAAGAGCGCGGAGAAAACCGAGATCCTTCACGGAGTTTATCCTGAGCCTGTCGAAGGATTCAGGATGACAAACAGTAGTAATCTTTCATTCTGAGGAGGCGGCCAACGTAACGCTGGACCCAACTTTTCAATTGCGCTCAAGGCTCATCGCTAGGCCGTGAATGGTCACCCAGATGCCAGCGGGGGCTCCCCCGCTACAATTCTTTGCAGACGACTTTGGTGGGTTGCATCATTCCGCATTCCATGGACTCCGTGCGGCCGTTGGCGGCGCCGGCGCAGGCGGTGCTGATGCCGGTTTGAATCACATTGTCTCTCTCCATGCCCTCCACCGTCTGGCAGACTTCGATGCCGTTGTAGGTGATGCACACGTCGCACTCGTATTTGCTGCCGGTCCAGATCAGGGAGACGGACAGGTAGCCGATCACTCCCAGAAAGACGAGGGTCAGGACGGTGCCTTTTTTCACGATTCCTCCGCCGAGCCGGGTTTGAATTCCGAAACCAGTGACGTCGGCTCGATGAAATAATGGTCCCGGTAAAAAATCAATTCTTCGATGGATTCCTGGATATCGATCAGAGCTTTATGTTCATCACTTTTCTTGGGCATTTTCCGTCCGTCGGGATACCAGCGCCGGACCACTTCCTTGATTGAGGTGACGTCGATGTTGCGATAATGCAGGTATTCACTCAAATTCGGCATGTACTTGTATAGAAACCGCCGGTCCTGCCCGACCGAATTGCCGCACAGCGGGGATGCTTTTTGAGGAACATATTTTTTGATGAATTCGAGCGTGATGCGCTCCGCCTCCTCGATGTTCATTTTGGAATCTTTCACCTTTTGGATGAGGCCCGAGGCGTGGTGGGTCTTCTGATTCCATTCATCCATCCGGCTTAGAATGTCGTTGTCCTGATGAATGACCATCACGGGCCCCTCTTCGATGATGTTCAGATTGCTGTCGGTAATGATAGTGGCAATTTCAATGATCACCTCGGTGCTCGGTTCCAGGCCGGTCATTTCGAGGTCCATCCATACCAGGTGGTTCGGGTCTTGTTGACTCATTAAAGTTCCAATCTAGGGTCTGACTCCGTAAATGGAGCATTGACGACCCGGTTATTGTATTAGTGAAACCATGACGGCTTTCTGCAGATGCAGCCGGTTTTCGGCCTGATCGAACACGATGGACGCCGGATTGTCGATGACCGATGCGCTGACTTCCTCGCCCCGGTGTGCGGGCAGGCAATGCATGAACACCGCCCTGGGGCCGGCCCAGCGCATCACCTGATCGTTGACGGAGTATGGGGCCAGATCCTTCACCCGCTTCTGACCTTCTTCTTCCTGTCCCATGCTGGTCCACACGTCGGTATAAACCACGTCGGCCCCGGACACGCCCTCCTGCACATTTTCCGTCAGGATGACGTTCAGTTTTTTGGAAGCGGCTTCTTCCCGGCTCATCTCGAGCGCTTCCTTGGTGATCGTGTATCCCTTGGGGCTCACCAGCGAAATGTGCAGGCCGAATTTGACGCAGGCGAACAAGAGGGAAACGGCGACGTTGTTGCTGTCACCCACGTACGCCAGCTTGAGGCCTTCGAGTGTGCCGAATTTCTCCCGCAGGGTCATCATATCCGCCAGCGCCTGACAGGGGTGGTTGAAATCCGTCAGGCCGTTGATAACGGGTACTGTGGCATAGCGAGCCAGATCGAGGACGTCGCTGTGGGAAAAGGTGCGGATCATGATGCCGTCCAGAAATCGCGACAGCACCTGGCCAGTATCGCTGATGGTTTCGCCCCGCGCCAGCTGCAAATCCTCCGGGCCGAGAAACAGGCCCATCCCGCCCAGTTGAAAAATTCCGGCCTGAAACGATATCCGGGTGCGCGTGGATTTTTTATTGAAGATCATGCCCAGGGTTTTCCCCTTGAGCGCGGTGTCGAATTCCTGTGGAGACCGTTTGATCCGGTCCGCCAGATCCAGCATGCCCTTCAACTCGTCCGAGGAAAAGTCCGTCAATGCGATAAAATCTTTTTTCATAGTCTGTGAAGGCTCTTTGGCCCATCGATGAAACATGAAAAAAAATTATTCTACACGATATGGCGGTTCAGGGCTATCCCGTGAGGGCGAAAACAGTTGGAATTCAGGGGTTTGTGGGAGCCTCAGTCGAGGGCCAGGGTGAGGCATTTATTAGCGCCGCCGGCTTTCAGGAATTCGGATACGGGTTGGATGACGGGCGTATAGCCTTTTTGTTCAAGGAGTTGTGTGAGCTCCGGCCCGGCGTGATTCATGAACAGCATACGGTCCACCAGCACCGTATTGCAGGCAAAATGGACGGCATCTTCCTCCGCAACGACGATCCGGTTTTCCGGCGGAATCCGCGCTTCAATGGCCTGCAGGGAGGGCTCGTCGAAGGCCGCGGGGTAATACATGACCTGATCGTCCAACAGGGGACAGAAGCAGGTGTCCAGATGGTAAAAGCGGGAATGAATCAGGTGCAGGGAGACGACCTCGACCGGCAACTGTTCGGCCAGAAAGGGATGCGCTTCGCGGTCGGTGCGGAAACCGTAACCGGCCCACAACCGGTTGCTGCCCGGTTGCAACAGGGCATCGCCCGCGCCTTCGAAGTAAGTATTTTTAGGTAACGTGGTGATGCGTGTGGCGCGGGATTCGAGCGCTTTCAGGTAGATGGGTTCCTCGCGGCGGCGTTCCTCGTGCTTGAACCGGCTGGGAATGAAATGGCCCTCGTGCATCAAACCGGCATTGGCGGTGAACACCAGATCGGGAACATGGGATTGCGGATTGACCAGGAGGATGTCGGCCTGCCGCTTAAGAGCGCTGTAAAATTCTTTCCATTGCCGCACAGCGACCGTAGGATCCACCTGGCCGATCTGGCCTTCCATCCAGGGATTGATGGTGTAGCGGACCCCGAAATATTCTGGTGAACACATCAAAAGGTTGGGCTTCATACCGATCTCCAAATTCCCTTAGTAGTTTATTAGTAGTATAGATGATAAAAAAAGAATTCGGTTTTATTTTGATTTCGTAAATCAACTAGATGGAAAGTGGTCCATTAAAGTGAAAAGGTAAGTGTAATGCAAGGGGTGGAACCGGTGTGAGCCGGGATTACAGGCTCAACTGCTTTTCGTAGACTTTGAAGACGGACGACTCGTAAAACTCCCGCACGTTTTTGAGATTGTTGGCCAGCCACAGGCGGGAAAAATCCGGGGGATACATGGCAAAGCCTTTGATCTGGCCGATCATGATGCGCACCTGCTGATGCCAGGAAATATTCTTCTGCACCTTGAACAGTTTGCGCACCTTGCGCAGAGTCGAGACGGCTTCATCCGGTTTTTGATCGCCGAACAGGCTGAGTCCGTAGCCGACGTAGGCCAGCCCTTCGTCGGGTCTCATTGTGGTTGCTTGCCGGTACGCCTGCCCCGCTCCGTCAAATTGTTGAGTGGCGCTCAGCATGTTGCCGAGATTGAACTGCACATCGTAATGATCGGGATAAGTCTCAGCCAGGGCTTTTGCGGATTTGACCGCTTCGCCGAAGTTTCCGGTTTTGGCGTGGGCGATGGACATTTTGATCTGGGCATAAATGTGAAGTTTCTTTTCGGGACGGGTTTGCAGGAACTGTTGCCACAAGGGAATCGATTCGGCGACGAAGTCCTGCCGGTCCAGTTCCAACGCCTCTTTCAGCACGGAGTCCGCAGACGCCAGGGCGTGAGGTGCGCATCCGAATATCCAGAGTGTAACGACGAAGGCGAGGGTGATTATTCGCATGGGTTCTCTCCGGCTCAGGCTACTTCCGCCGATTGCCCCGGAAAAACGGGTTCCGATTGGAAAAGGGGCAACAGCGCTTTCTCAACCTGCTTTTTGAATTTGGCTTCCTGCTTGATGATCTGGTGAACGTCCTCCGGCCTCAAATAAAACACGTTCGAGGAAGTTCCGTAATTAGAATGCAGAACCGCCCGTTGGATCTCCATGTTGAGGTCGGAGAAGACCTTGGTTTCCACCATGACGGTTCCCAGGACGTCATGGGTTTCCACTTTGACCGCCCGTCCGATGATGGATACCTTGAGTTTGATGTTCTTGTATTTTTCCATTTGGACTTCCGTCGTGAGGGACCGGCCTTTGTAAAGGACCGACAGAGGAATGCCGCCGACAAATATCTGACGCAGATCTTCCTTGACCTGGTTTTGCAGATAAAAGAAATTGGAAAATTCGATGGGGTTCCCCTTCACGTCGCCGATTTTAAAAAAGTCCAATACATTACCGTCCAGGGTATGGATGTTGGCTTCCATGATGCTGAGGTGGTTGAAGGCCAGCACCGTGGCCACTTTATAGAGAAGAGCCGGCTGGTCCTTGCTACAGAGCACCAGTTCCGACAGTTGGTCCGCTTTGAAAAAGATCTCCGCGGCAAACTGGTCCCGCGATTTCCGGAACTCATTATATATCTGGAGTTGCGATTTCATATCCCGCGGCAGGCGGATCATTTTGAAAAATTCTTTTTTCACGGGAATCGACACCTGTGCCTGCTTTTTGTGGTGCAGGGTATTCTGGTAAAAATATTTGAGCTGGGCGATCTGGCTCTTCGACATTTTCATTTTGGTGCCGGCCCGGTCGGAATAGGTGAGCAGGATCAGCATTTTCAGCCGCTCGACATCCCTGTGCACCAGATCCCACACCATTTCGTAGGTGTCGTCCTCGTCCGGATCCAACAGCATGAGGTCATGCATCATCAGGTGGCGCTCCACCAGAAAGGCGACATCGCCGATCAGCCGCTTGTTTCTACCGTAGCCTAACGAGTTCAGAATGCGCGGCACCTCGCGTGCACCGACCAGTTCTTCGTTTTCCCCCTCGCACTTGAGGCCTTTGCCGATATCGTGTAGAAGGACCGCCAGCTTCATGGTGGTTTTATCTTTGAGGGATTGATACAGCTGGACCAGGAAGGGGTCAGCCTCCGGATCGGTCTCGAATTTGTTAAGCTCGTCGAGCGCGGCCAGGACATGAATGTCCGTCGGGAACAGGTGAACGTAAATGTCCTGCAGCAGCCCGCTGAGGTTTTTGAATTCCGGAATAAAGAAGGAATCCAGAAGGCCGAATTCGTGCAGGTACCGCAAAGCCTTGGCGAAATACTTGCCTCGGATCATCGTCTGGAAAAATTCCTGCGCTTTTCCCGGCTCCTCCTCTCTCAGAAAGATCGGGGTCATCTGGCTGATGTGGGCCTCGATGGAACGGGTGACGGGGTAGGCGATGAAATAATTTTTACGCGCCACCAGGGCGAACAGTTGAAAGACTTCCATCGGGGAGGTCCATGAATGATCCTCGCGCCCCGGGGCAAAGGTGATTTGATTCTCCGAGTTCAGGACAAAATCTCCGGTCAACTTTCGGGTCTTGTCGTCCGCGGCAAAGGTGATGCTTTCCCAGAACAGGTTGCGGCAGTTCCGTTTCATGGGAAGCACCGCGTGGAAAAAATACTCCCGGAAAAACTCGTTCACCCTGTTTTTGAAGCCCATGGCTTCGGCCATCTTGTCCCGCACCTCGAAACGCAGGACGTCTTGCTGGGACCCTTTCTGAAAACAATGCAGGAACATGCGCATGCGCGACAGAATATTGAGCGCGTTCTGCAGGTTCTTGAACGCCAGCGCGCTCAATTTCTGCCGGTCGTGCAATTCCGAGAGCAGTTCGAACTGATTGATCTTTTCAAAAGATTCCCGGATGCGGACCAGGCTCGTCGCCCAGTACAGGCGCCGCAGTTCTTCCTTGATGTTCGGTTCCTGCTTGAACACCGTATTCTGGATTTCAAAATAGGTTTTGTGCTCGAAGCATTCCTTCAGAATTTTTTCCTTGTGAATCAGGCTGGCGGTTTTCACCGAACTTTTGAGCTCGTTGTAGACTCCCGGATGGCCCACTACCAGCCGGTGTTCCAGCAGGGAATGAAACGAGGGCAGGATAACGTCGTCGAACGCCTGATCCTCCGAATCGATTTCCGAGAACCCCGAACTGCTGGCGGTCGGGAAAATATTCTGGTAGACAAACAGGTATTCGAAATAGTGGATGACTTGATGCCCGTTTTCTTTATCGGCGTCGGTGGCTTCGGAACTGAGCACCATCTGGATGTCGACATCCGAACTGAAGTACATCTCTTCCCGCCCGTAACCTCCGCGGGCGACGACGGCGACGGGGATTTCATTTTCCTTGAGCGGCGTTTCCCGCCCAAGGTTAAACAATCCCAGCGCGGTCCGGAAACTGGCTTCCAGTACCGTGTCGACCAGAGCGGTGCGCTTTAAAAGTAGAAGATGGCTGTTGTCCGAACGCTCCAGTTCCTTCTTCTGGCGTTCCGTTTCGTTTTCGATCCAGGGAGTGATCTTTCTTTTAAAATCGAGGTAAAACGTTTGCGGATGGGCGGCATCAAAGGCGGGCAAAGCTTCCAGCTGAATGAGCGGGGCGAATTTCTCCTGCAGTTGACGACGGTACTTTTCCGTCTGCGTCCGGTTGGATTGGTATAAGTCCGTCATGGTACGTAGATACCCACCGTTGCCCTTCTCGCCCCCCCAGTGAGAAAAAGAGTTATATGCTTGGGGTTAC
The DNA here is from genome assembly GCA_027298165.1 of Nitrospinota bacterium. Lineage (GTDB taxonomy): Bacteria > Nitrospinota > Nitrospinia > Nitrospinales > Nitrospinaceae > SZUA-226. The sequence goes on along the minus strand of JAPUGN010000245.1, from coordinate 1,833 downwards.
AGTCCCTCAATTAAAAGAATATATCAAATGACAGGGGTTTTCAACAATCATGGCGAATAACCCTGCAATAAATCAATAGGTTATTTGGTCGGGGGCGAGGCTTACAGGGTGCGGCCCATCAATTGAATGAAGGGCCGGATGTTGTCCATCAGGTGGGTAAATTTGCTGGGTTTCAGGGATTGCGGGCCGTCGGAATAGGCGTTGATGGGGTCCGGGTGGACTTCGATCATCAGCCCGTCCGCTCCTGCGGCGATTGCCGCCCGGGCCATGGGTTCCACCAGGTCCCAGTGACCGGTGCCGTGGCTGGGGTCGACGATGATCGGCAGATGCGTTTCCTTTTTCAGCACCGGAATGCAACTGAGGTCGAGAGTGTTGCGGGTGGCGGTTTCAAAGGTGCGGATGCCGCGCTCGCAGAGGATCACATCCTTGTTGCCCTCGGACAGAATGTATTCCGCCGACATGAGAAATTCCTTGATGGTGGTCATCATGCCGCGCTTGAGGAGCACCGGTTTGGAGATTTTGCCCAGCTCCTTGAGCAGGGAAAAATTTTGCACGTTGCGCGCACCGACCTGCAGGACATCGGCGTAGCGGGCCACCAGTTCCGCTTCCCGCGGATTCATCACTTCGGTGACGATGGGCAGTCCTGTGAGGTCTTTGGCCTCCTTCAGCAGTTTGAGGCCTTCTTCCTCCAGCCCCTGGAAACTGTAGGGCGATGTGCGGGGTTTGTAGGCGCCGCCGCGCATCATGTTGGCGCCGGCTTTCTTGACCGCTTCGGCGGTGGTGCATATCTGTTCGCGGTTTTCCACCGAACAGGGTCCCGCCATCACCGCGATCCGCGTTCCACCGATGGTCACCCCGCCGCAATCCACCACGGAGTTGGCGGATTTGATTTCGCGCCCCGCCAGCTTGTACGGTTTCAAGATAGGGATCACCGATTCCACCCCGGCCATGGATTCCAGGACCTCCATCAGGTGGTCCTTGCCGTGATCCGCGCCGACTGCGCCGATGACCTGGCGCTCGACACCGACGATTTCGTGGGGGGTGTAATCCAGCTCGATGATTTTGTCTTTGACCGCCTGTTTCTGCTCTTTGGTGGCGTCGGGCCCGATGACGATGATCATGCTTCAAACCTCGGTTTCGGTTACCGTGAATTGAAGTTATCACGCAGAATCGGGCAAAGTCAAGGCCCGTCGTGGGAAGCTTCCGAGAGATCTCCGGAAGGCCCGTTTCGAGGCGGATAAATAGCGTTTTTTCAGGGAATTGAGGGAGATTTCCCGAGCCTTCCGGTTCCGGCGATTATTATTTTGACAGGCCGATGGAATCTATGATAATTAAAAGCCCCGGTGCCCTTTCCCGGCCCACCTTTTTCCGGAGGAACCATGGAAATCAAGATCGGCAGAGACGACTTTCTGAACAGCATCCACAAAGTTCAGGGGATCGTCGAGAGCAAAGGCGCCATGCCCATCCTCGCGCATGTCCTGATCAGTACCGAAAAGGACGGCATCGTCATACAGGCGACCGATCTGGAAATCGGCATCAAGGGGTTCTGCCCCGCCAAGGTGGTGTCCCAGGGATCCGTTACCATCAACGCGCGCAAATTGTTCGATTTTCTGCGGGCGCCCCCCGACCTGGAAGTGCACCTGATCCGGGAGGAAAACGACTGGGTGTCTCTCACATGCGGCAAGTCCCGTTTCCGGCTTCCGGGGTTGCCGGCTTCGGATTTCCCCAAACTGCCGGAGTACAGCGAAACCGCGCTCATGGACTTCAGCCGCGCCAAGTTGAAGGAAATGATCCGCAAAACTTATTACGCCATATCACCCTACGAAATCCGGC
>JAPUGN010000244.1 GCA_027298165.1 Nitrospinota bacterium | reverse complement strand
GTGGGCACCTGAATGTATGGGACTCCGCGCAAAAATGTCGCCGCAACGAATCCGGTGAGATCGCCGATGACTCCGCCTCCCAAAGCCACCAGCAGGGTGTTGCGGTCGTACTGGTTTGCAATCAGATGATCGTACACCGTTTGGGCGTCCTGCAGGGTTTTATGGGTTTCGCCCTCCGGGATCTCCACACTTTCTACAGCCAGGCCGGCGTTATGGAGTCCTTCGGACACAGCTTTTCCGTAGAGCAGGTTGATTGCGGGATTCGTGACCACCAACGCCCGGCGGGCTGATTTGAGATGCGGGAAATGATCGGCCAAGCAGGGAAGAAGGTTCCGGCCGATCAGGATGTTGTAGCTCCTGTCGGCCAGATCGATCTTCAGTTGTTTCACTATTTGGAGAACGACCCATCAACCCTCACGATAGTGGGAGTGACGAAAATCAGCAATTCAGAAATATCGTCGGACTCGGTCCGGTTCCTGAACAGATAACCGATGATGGGAATATTGGCAAAGAAGGGAACCGAGCCGCGGTTCTCCGAAGTGATTTTTTGATAGAGCCCACCCAACACCGTAGTCGCGCCGTTGGCCACCAGGACTTCCGTAGAGGCTTCCTTGGTGATGATGGTCGGGATTCCGAGAACGGTAGCACCGAAGTCGGCGTTGTTCTGGGTCGCGAGGATTTTCATATAGATGTTCTCATCCGCGGTAATATGAGGCGTCACCTTGAGTTCCAGGTTGGCATCAACGAACTGCACCTTGGTGCCTTCGTTGGCGGACGACGTTTGCACCGGAATCCGCTGACCACTCTGGATTTTGGCTTCTTTATTATCCAAGGTGGTGACTTTGGGATTGGCGATGGTCCGGGATTTACCCTGTCTTTCCAAAGCCTCCAATTGGATGTCCAGCACATGGTCCTGATTGAGCGTGGACAACAGTATACCGATGACTCCGGTGGGAGTGCTGGGAGTTCCCAGGTCCACGATGTATCCGGGATCGATCGGAACAAATCCGTCCGCCGGCGTCAAAAACGGTTGGTTAAAATTTGTGCTGTCCTGATTGCGAGTCACCCGTTCGTTCGGATTGGTCACCCGTGCGACAGGATTGAAACCGCCGGTTTTAATAACAGCGGGGAAGGCGTCGGCGCCACCGGTGGAACGTTCGGTAAATGCACCCCATTTGATGCCGATTTCCTGGGCATAGTTCCGGGTGACTTCGACGATTTTGGCTTCGATCATGACCTGTGGGGTTCTCACGTCCAGGGTTTTGATCACCGACAACATCTCTTCCACTTTGTCCGGGATATCGGTCAAGATGAGGGTATTGGTCCGGACATCGGCGGTGATGCTTCCTCTGGGACTCTTTAACCCCGCAAGATTTTTGACCATTTCAGCGATATCGGCATAATTGATCCGGATCATCTCCGTAATTAAAGGCTCGGCCACCTGCGCGGCCAGCAGCGTTGCGTTGGAAACGATGCGGATGATGTTGCCTTCGCACACCCGTCCCAGGGCGGCGTTTTTCAAGATGATTTCAAACGCCTGATTCCACGGAACATCAATGAGGCGGATGTTCACGTCACCGCCGACCTCCGGAGACAGCACCAGGTTGAACCCGCTGACTTCCGAAATAATGCGGAAGATGTTTTTGATATTGGCGTTTTGGAAATCCATCGAGAAGCTGTCTTTCACCCCGCCCAACAGGGGCGCACAAGAATCCATCTCCACGCCCTTGTCTTCTTCCAGTTCAGCGGCAGGTTCGCTTGAGGCCATCGCCATGGGTTCCGGTGCGGGAGCGGCCTCTGCTTGTTCCTGCGGTGCCTGAGCTTCCTGAGCCGGGGCGCTGGTATCTTTCAATCGAATAACCATTTCATAGGAACTGGGGCGGAGGATTTCGTAAGAGGCGGCTTTATTGAGCCCGATTTCCAAACGCAACACTTTTGCTTCTTCGAAATAAAGAGGCTTGATGGAATTGACCACGCCTTGATTCACCTCCATGACCCCGCTCAACTCTCCTTTTTCCATATTCGGGAAATCGAGCACCAGACGCAGGGGATCCACCAGTTTAAAGGCGGTGTATTCCAAACCCTGTGAAGACCTTAACCGGATGGAAACCTCGCCGTTCTCCTGTGCGGTCTGCAAATCGACAATGCGGGACAGCGCTCCGGCAGAGTTTTCTCCCGCCGCCTGCGCCATCAGCATTCTTTGCGACATATTGCCCTTGGTCGGGATGATTTGAATCGATTTTTTGGCGACCGCCTTGTTTCCGGTTGCGGATTGGGCGGTCTTCTTTGAACCGGTGTCCGCCTGGGCACCATGAACGGTTGAAAAAACCAGACCTGCTCCGAGGATTACGGCAATCAAACCAAACATGAATTGATTTTTAATTAGTGTATTCACGATACGTCCTCACTCCTCTTCGTCTGGTTTGGGAAATTCAATAAACTGTGTTTGAGTAACAATTGTTCCATCGTATTTTCGCAACTGTTCAAGCACGACCACCCGGTCCTGTCCGATGGATTGAACCACACCAAAATCCGGGCCGATAAAGGACCCCACGCGGATGGTATGGCCTTTGGTATCGGGAGTTTGAATCAGGCCCACGGTTTCCTGTTCATCCCAGATCACTCCGGCAAGGGTCAATTGGTCCAAATTGGATTGCAACGGTGTCTGCACCAACAGCTCGGTCTCCTTGCGTGCTCTATTGATCAATTTGTTGTACTGTTTGATTTCTTCCTCAAGTTCGGACATTTTCATACCCTGCAGTCCTCTTTTGTTTTTGAACAGGGCCGCGTAGTAATCCAGATCCGAATACAACCTCGGGTTGCTTTCCTTGATTCTCCGGTACAATTCATAGGGAATAGCCGGCAGGCCACCGATTTTGGTTGCCAGGACCACCACGGCCGACACCTTTGCTTTTCCATCTTTCGGCTTGGGCGCGGCGGCTCCCTTCCCTTTTTTATCTTTTTTCTCGTCCTCAGGAACGATCAGGGGATCAAACGGATCGCGCTTTTCCGAGAATAGATGCCGGAGGCCGGGCGCAAACACCACTTTGGTGGTCTGGATATTCTGGCGCCCGGATTCCAAAGCATTGAGAATTTTTTCCATTCGTCTCAGGGCTTTCCGATTGACGGTGGCAAACCCGGCGAGGTTTCCCTTATGGTCCACACTGTTGAACCATTGGCCTGCAGGAGACTGGAAAAAAGCCACCAGTTTTTTGAGTTCACGGTTGGACAGTGACTGGTAATCGAACATATACCGCAGGATCTTCCAAGAGCGGAATCGCTCCCTGAGTCCCGACCGCAACCGGTTGACCAGGAGATCCGCATGAAGGGCATTGAACTGCCGATTCACTGGGTTGGTCAGGCGCAGAACGGAGCTCTGGTAATCGAACAACTGGTCAACTCCATTCACGCTCCGTTCGAGCTGATCAAAAAGTTGGAGACGCTTGTTTTTAGGCATTTTTTTAATAATTTTTTTCAGAAAGTTATTGTATGCCCTTTGGCTTTTGGTCAGGCTCTTGGCGTTGAGGCGCACAAATTTCCGCCCTACGGACGACCGGAAAAACCGGATACTTCGTGTGATGTGGCCGCGGTTAAAATTATTTCTAATCTGCTTTAATTTCTGGCTATAAAAATCACTCGCCTTGAACGTCCCTTTGTAAACATCATTGACCAGTTCCACATGCTCATTGGACAATCCCAGGGCGCGCAGGATTCGCGGCCGGGTAAGCATATTGGAGGTCACTCCCTTTTTGGACAGAATCCGCTTTTCCTGGCCAAATCCGCCGACGTTATACAACTGCTTAGACAGGCTTCGTTTGGTTTTCGAGCTGGCCTTGGCCCACGCTTCGGCATCCCACAGGCTATGGGTGGCGACCCATATCCCGATGGCGAGAATAGCGATGAACTTTTTATCGATTTTCATTAATTGATGCATTGGGTGCCTATTCATACCAATTATTTTTTCTACTCAGTTTGTCAATTCGGAACCTTCAATATAAGCAAACGTACTGGCGCTGATTTCCGTTTGCAGGATTTCGATCTGCTCCTGCTCCGGCTCGCCGTCCTCATTGGTGACGATTTTAAAACCCGGCTTCATGTCCATTGAGAATTTCTCGATCTTGACAACCCGCAAAAGGTTCTGCAGGGAATCGAAGAATCCTGCCGTCTGATAATAGCTGCCCGCCACGGTCACAGACAGCGGAATGGATTTGTAGAAATCCTTTTTTTCGGCAGGTGCTAGCTTAAAGGAGACAATATCCAGGCCCAGGAACTCTCCAATATCTGCGATTTTATGAATCAGTTGCGGGATCTCACTGGCCAGAGGCAGTTGACGTTTTTTCTCCACCAAGGTTCCGGAGAGTGCCGCCACCTCTTTGGTGATCGCCTCTTTTTTAGCGCCCTCGGTCAGGTAGAGGTCCCGTTTTTGCTCGGCATCCTCTATTTCCTTATCCAATTGCGCCATCTCATCGATATTGGGACTGAGCAATAGAAAAAAACTGGCCGCTACAATCGCCACGACCAACGCGGCGCCCATCCCCCAATAATACACGGGCGTGAAGTTGGCAAATGTCCCGTAAGGTATCTTGTCTAACAACTTATTCAGATTCATTTATCCACGCTCAGGCAGCAGGTTTGGGTTTCAGAAAATGACAGTAAATCGAAAATTCATGTACCGGTACGTTTTCGATCCACTCCCGCTTTGACTCATGGAGCACCACGGCGTCAATATACGGAAGCGCCCTTATTTGTTCGAGGAAGTGAACAATCGGTTGATCGGTCGAGGAAACGCCTTTCAACCCGATGAACTTGTCTCCCGACTCGTCCTTTCCCATTTTCCTGATCTTTTTCTTATCACCATAGGGAATAAACAAAAAGGGAACTTCATCTTTTATGATTTCTTCCATATTCATCTGCTGTACGGATTTAAGCCAAACACCTTCCGGAACCGCCCGGCCTATGTCCTCCAAAAATTCGGTGGTGTGGGCCTGACTCGATCGCAACTTATCGATGCCGGTGATGATTTCCATGTATTTCTTTCGCTGGGCTTTCTTCTTCTGGACGACGTTATAGTCCGGCGTTGCAGCAGCAACCTCCGCTTCCACTTCGGCCAGATCACTTTCCAGTCCTCCAATTAGGATGTTCTGGAACATCCAGATCATGAAGCACAAGAGGACAGAAACCGTTACCCCCATTGTCACCCAGGTCAGGCTCTTCTGGATGCTGACATCGCGGACGAGTCTTTTATAATCGTATAGATTAATCGTAATCATATATATTCAAACCTTCGGGTAGCCAGACCGAGTGCCACGGTGGCCATCGGAGCCATCTGGCTCAGACTTTGAGGATCAAATTTTCTTGCTCCTAATTTAACCGCCTCAAGGGGATTGAAAATCTCCACCGGAACTCCCAAGCGGTCCGCCAAAAATCCATCCACACCTGGAATCATAGCCCCGCCCCCGCACAGAAAAGCCTGCTCGACTTGGCTGTTGGAGGTGGTGCTGAAGAACTCGAACGACTTATGCAGTTCCTCCAGAATGGGTTCGTAGGATTCGATGATCAAATCTATGACTTCTTCTTTGTTGGCATCTTCAGGAATCGCTCCAACCTTGATGTCTTCCGACTCTCTGTATTCCATTTCGTATTTGGACATCAGTGAGGTAGTACAGGCATCCTGTCCGATGGGGATGTCCCGGGTGTAGGACGTCACGCCATCCATCAGAATATTGAGATGGGTGAACGCGCCACCCAGATCGATCAGGGCCACGGATCCCATATCCTGAAGATTTCTGGATATACTGATGGCATTGACGATGGCAAATACATCCAGATCGATGATGCACGGTTTGAGCCCTGCCGCAGTCAACACGTTGGAACGGCTGTCGATTATTTCATTCTGGACCGCCACCAGGAGAATCTCCTGCTTCTCTTCCTCTTCCTCCAATTCATGCTCATCTATGGTGGATACGCCTTCCAGAATCTGGAAGTCGATGCGCACATCGTCGATGTCAAAAGGAATGTATTGCTCCGCTTCCTGGGGAATGAACTCCTCCAACTCTTCCTTGGACATCATCGGGACTTTGATCTTCTTGATCATCACTGCTTCGCCGGCCACCGAGGCAACAGCGTAAGGCGTGTCCACGTTCTCGGCATGCACCAGGCGGGTCAATGCATCGACCACGTGGTCCTCATCTTGCACCACGCCTTCGACCACCGATTCGGGATCCAGTGGCATCACTCCAAAATTGGACAGCTCAAATTTGCCCGGGGTGCCCATCAAACGACCCACCTTGATGGAATTTGACCCGATATCGACTGCCAGTAGCGGTGTTTTGGCTGAAAGGAACATCAATTAACTCCTGAATTCTTCCATGTTATGAAACGGTTTATTTTGAGCTTCTTGTGCGGTCGCGGTTTACCTCTTGACCCGGACCTTTTTCCTTTTTGTTTCGGTCCCCATGCCGTCTGCAAAAATTTTCGACCGGTCGCCCAATTTATACCCTAAGGCCAATATAATCTTGCGCTTAGTGTCCAAACGACAATCGTTCCCTTTCTCAATCCGGTCGATGGTCTGCACCGTAACATCGGCTTTTCTAGCCAATTCGGCCTTGCTCATCATCTTGGATTCGCGAATTGTGCGAACGTTATTGAATTGGGACACGCGTTATCTCTCCAAAAAACTTCTTGGGCTGTGTTGCCGGTAAATTTGCTAACTTATTGTATTTATTACTGGATTATTTCCAATATAAGGGAACTCATATTAAGAGTCAATAACATTTTAAAATTTAATTATATAGGCGTTAAAAATTATCAAAACAACAGTAAATTTATATAAATTAGATTAAATAATTTTAAATTGATACCCTCCAGTTCAGCCTTGTTTTATGCGGGAAAACGGGTGTGAACCCTGCCAAAAAGCCACTCAAAAATTCCCGATCCTCCGGAGCAGTATTTGCTCGAAATTTGATCCGGCTGAAGCTCATATTTTCAACACTTTATAAATCAAATCGAACCCCTTAAAATCGCGTTTGGATAATCCGGTAAATTTGGTTAAAATCCTGAAACTATGAAACAGGTCTATTTAGATACCTTCGGATGCCAGATGAACGTGGCGGATACTGACCGAATGGAGCTTTTGCTGTTCCAATCCGGGTACCTGCGCACCCCACACGTGGAAGACGCCGATCTGGTGCTCGTGAATACTTGCTCTATAAGGGAAAAAGCTGAGCAAAAGGTGTATTCCCTGTTTGGCGGACTGAAACCCCTGAAGCAGGCCAATCCCCACCTGATCCTGGGGGTGGCGGGTTGTCTGGCCCAGCAGGAGCAATCGGCCCTTATCAACCGGATGCCCTACCTGGATTTCATTATCGGCCCCGACGCGGTTGAGCATATCCAGCAGGTGGTGAGCCGGGTGAATCAAGGGGAAGGCCCGGTCTTATGGACGGAATTTGATTCGCAGAAAAACTATTCCATTCCGGAGCAACCGCCGATCAAGGACCCCGGCCCCAGCGCCTTTGTGAATATCATTAAGGGATGCGACAAATTTTGCAGTTTCTGCGTGGTCCCCTACACGCGCGGCCGGGAAAAATCGCGGGAGGCGGAGGAAATTTACGCGGAAATCCGTCAGCTGGTGGATCGCGGGGCGAAAGAGATCATTCTGCTCGGCCAGAACGTCAATGCCTACGGCAAGCGCGGACTGGAGCAACCGCTGGCCTTTCACGAACTGTTGTACGGCATCGCGGACATCCCCGGTATAGAGCGCCTGCGCTTCACCACCAGCCACCCGATGGATTTCACCCGCGAATTGATTCAGGCCTACCGCGATATCGATATCCTCATGAACCACCTGCACCTGCCGGTGCAATGCGGTAACAACCGCATTCTAGACATGATGCGACGCAGCCATACTGTCGAATGGTATCTGGACCTGATCGCTCAACTGAAAAGTGAGGTGCCGGATATCGCCCTGTCGACGGATATTATTGTCGGCTTTCCGGGAGAAACAGCGGCGGAGTTTGATGACACATTGAGGTTAATGGAGCAGGTGGGGTACAACAGCAGCTACATGTTTACCTATAGTCCGCGACCCAACACCCCGGAATTGGCGATGCCAGATGATATTCCCCATGAAGAAAAGCAAAACCGCCTGCAACAAACCCTGCAGTTGCAAAACCGGCTCACGGAAGCAAACGGCCAAGCCTATCTGGGCGGAGAGGTGGAAGTGTTGATCGAAAACCGGACCTCGCGCCAGGGCATGTCGTTCAAAGGCAGAAACCCGCACTACTGGATGGTGGTGTTCCGGGGAGGGGAAGACCGCTTAAAGCCCGGAGACCTCGCCCGGGTGCGGGTCGAGGAAGTCAGCGGCCATGTGTTGCGGGGAAGCTGGACCGGTCAGTAAACTCCCAACCGGTAAAAGATCATCTCCTCCAGATAATCCAGATTGGGCTGAACCATCTGCAGGGCCAAGCGCAAATCGTGTATGACTTTGAGAT
>JAPUGN010000243.1 GCA_027298165.1 Nitrospinota bacterium | reverse complement strand
GGCGGGAACGTGGCCCACGACTTCCAATTGGACCGGGTGGTCGGGCGTGGCGGACTGGATGTCCGCGGCGATCACCGCGTAGCCGTCCATTGCCGAGTTGTCCATCGGCGGGTTGTTGCTCCGCGCGATGATGTTCTCCGCCAGCACACGTCCCAGGGCCTCCTCGATGGAGACTTTTTCGAGGCCCTTCGGTTTTATTTTAGAGAGGATGATGTCGCGCGCCTCGTCCACCTGGATCATCGCCATTTAATTATCCTCCTGTTCCCGTAGCGTACGGGCGACTTCGTATTCTTCCGGGGTATTGACGTTAGTGAAATGCGGCCGCTCGGATGGCGAAACGGTCACGTGCTTGAACGGCAGTTCGCTGATGATACGGGACAGCGACAACTCGCGCCGCGACAGGGCCTCAAACAGAGGCACGATGAACTTCGGTTCATAAATGGCGCACATCGGCTCGACCCCGATTCCCCCCTTTTGCAAAAAGCAGGTGCCGTAGCGGAGCGGATCGCGCTCGCCCACAATATGTTCGATGGCAACGTCGGTCAGAAACGGCATGTCGCAGGCGGTGATCAGCCAGGCGTTGTCGGGGTGGGTGCCCATCAGGGTGGCGAGGCCGCCCACCGGCCCCAGGCCGTGATGTTCGTCGTTGATGCGTTCGCAATCCGGCAGCTCGCCGAGGGCGCTCAAATCCTGCTCCGCCCGGGCCGAAAGAAAAATGCGTTCGCAGTGCCGGGAGAGCATCCGCACCATGCGTTCGGTTTCCGGCCGGCCGTGGTAGGACAGCGAGAACTTGGGCTGGCCCATGCGCTTGCTCTGCCCGCCGACGAACACGCCGCCGAACAGCGGGCGGGCGCAACGGTAAAAATACGCTTTCACGAATTCGTAGATTTTATCGGCCTCGTCGCGATGGAACAGGGGAATGCCGCGTTCGCTGTACGAGGTGTCCTCCACCACGCCCTGATGGATGATGGCCTTGATGCCAGGGTCCTCGGCCGGGATCGGCAGTTTACCTTCGCCGTCGAGCAACACGATTTTGTCGAACGGCGATTTCTTGTACCCCTCGATCAGGATGCCCTCGCATTGTTCGAGGGCATGAGTGATGGTGCGCTTCTTGAACGGGTTTTCGGCGATCACCGCGAAATGCTCGGGATCGTTGATGGTGACGATGCCGGCTCCCGCCGCCGCTCCTCGCTGGGTGTCCTTGCCCGGCTTGTCCATCTGGAAACGGTGGGCATCGTGCTTGTAATAACCGATGCGGATGTGGTCTTCCTTGAACCGCCGGATCAGGTGCTCGAGCAGAGTGGTTTTGCCCACCCCGGAGTATCCGGCGAAACAGATGAAAGGGGTTTTGAATCGTTCCCAGTACCGGTCCATCGCAAAAAGGCCTTATCGCTTTAAAAAACAAACGGGCCGAGCCCATTGAGGGTCCCTTAACCCATTCAAATATTGGAAATTATATGTATTATTCTCATTTCATCAGGCGCTGTCAACAGGATTTATGAAGCGGCGGCGGGGTGGGGGAGGCGTTTGGGTACCCCGCCATTGAGACCAGGATATGCCGATTGGATCCGGCCGCCGGTTAATCCGAAACCCATTGTAAATTCCAGGGGTGTCCATATTAATAAGCTAATTTTGACCTCATTAAAGGTATGTGCCAATTGTGCAACATTTTAAAAATGAGATAAGGTAATAAAATCAATGATTGGCTTGAAAGGGATGAAAATATTCATACATTCCTGTCAAGATTGTGTCAATTTTTGTTGATTTACCTTCATAGTCCATGTTATATTTAATAAATCAAAACTAAATTTATCCGGTTGTTTGGTTTGATTTAGCGTGGTCTGCGTAGTTCCCGTCCGAACCCTGCTTCGGGTGGCATGGAGACTGCATTACTTAGAATGAGGAGGAAGTTTTTCCATGAAAACCAACCGAAAATTGAATGGCATCCTGGCAGTCGCGCTGCTGGCACTGGTCCTGATGGGTCCTTCCATGGCCACATCCAAAGACGCCGCCGCTTCCAAAGATGATGCCGCGACCCGGCCAACGGCGCCACCCGAACCGCTCAAAGTGGCGGCGGTGAGCACCACCGGATTCGGATTTTCCGATGCCGCCCGGGGGCTCAAGCTGACGGTGGATCAGGTGCTGGAAATTGTTACCGACGAAAATTTGAAAAATGACGAACAGTCGCGCACGCTGGCGCTCCGCAAGGTGATCGGGCAACGGTTCGATTTCAGCAAAATGGCCATGCACACCCTGGTGAACGTTTGGGACCGCCGTTCCCGCAAGGAACAGCAACAGTTCACCCGCCTGTTCCGGAGGCTCCTGGAAAAATCCTATATGAACATCATTGAAAGTTTTCAGGGCGGCAAGGTGCATTTTTTGAGCGAGCGGGTCAAGGGCGACTACGCCTTTATTAAAACCAATTTTGTGAGTGCGGACCGGACTCTCGCCGTCCACTACAAGCTAAAGCGGGAAGGCCAGAACTGGCGGGTCTACGATTTTCTGGTGCAGGGCGTCAGCATGGTCCGCAATTACCGTTTTCAATTCACGAAGGTGATCCGGCAGGAATCCTTCCAAGGGTTGTTGCAACGGCTGAAGGAACAGACCGCCTGAAGAACCCCCCCCTCTATAGGCGGTATTGGAAAAACCCGGGAGCTTCGAGCTTCCGGGTTTTTTTTGTTCAATTCACCGGCAGGGTGACGACGATCCCGCCCATCACATCCAACAACTTAAAATCCCGTTTTTGACTTTTCGGGTGGGCGTTGTGGCATTCGACGCAGGCCGGGACCACCGCCAGGTCCGGGTAGATGGATTGAAAGAACAGTTTGCGGCCCACCTGCATCCGGCCGGTATAGGGTCGGATGGGATGGTATTCCACCGTTTCGAGCCCCACCCTTTCAAACTCGTTGGCCGGCAGGTTGTTCCTGTTGATGGGCCAGAGACTGATCAATTGAAAATCCATTCCCAAATTCTTTTTTCCGATGAGACGGCTGGTGTTCAACAGAAATTGTGCCGGCAGCATCAGCAAGTTTTCCTTTTCCCAGTTTTCACTGGCCGAAAGGATCCCTTTTTTCTCGAGGCGGTCCACCACATGTTTGGCATAAATGGCACGGTCCGATTGCAGGATGGAATGCACGTAATCGGCCACCACTTCCGGGCGCAATATAAT
>JAPUGN010000242.1 GCA_027298165.1 Nitrospinota bacterium | reverse complement strand
AAGCCACATAATTTCAAAGTCGGCCCGGGAATGCCATCAAAAATCCCCCAAACGAAATAAATGAGAAAAGAGCGGCGGAGCGAAACCGGCGCAATCAGGCCAGAATCAACGGAATTTTGCTAACTTATTCAAATGCAAGGGGTTTTATTTCAGGGCAGCGCCCGAAAAGCTTCGGTTTCAGTTATCAAAATGCTCCCTTTGAGTTAGAATAGAGTAATAATTACTCAAGCAATTTCAACTATATAAAGAGGTTTCTGGGGCATGGAGAGGGAGACGCTCGTTGGCCAGGCGCGCGAGCTATTAAAAAAGGGAGATTTCGTCGGGGTCTATGACGTGGCCTGTAAGGCCCTGGAGGATACGCAGAATGCCGACCCCATATTGGCGCATCTGGCGGTTCTCAGTCTGGCGCGCAGTGGCGCCACGACCCAGGCGGAACACTGGTACCAGAAAATCAAAGCCATCCTGCCGCCCACCGAGGACAACCTTTCGCTGGAAGCGCGGTTGTACAAGGACCAGTTTTTAAAAGCCAAGGACCCCCACATCAAAATTCAGTTGGGCAAAAAAGCACGCGACCAATATCTTGAGGCCTATCGTATCAATAACAATTACTATCCCGCCATCAACGCCGCAACTCTATCGTTGATGATTGGCGACGAAAAAGCCTGCCGTCGCCTGGCCGAGGAAGTGTTGACGCTGTGCGGGCCGGACACCTCCTCCGGCGGCAGTGAGGATTACTATCTGGACGTCACGCGCGCCGAAGCGAATCTGCTGTTGGGCAACGACGACAAAGTCAGCCCGGCCCTGGCCCATGCCTGTCGGGGCCAAGCTCATGATTACGGCAAACTGAGCACGACCTGGAAACAGTTGTCCCTGATCTGCGAACATCGGAGGGTGCCGACCGATTGCATCGAAGCGATCCGGCCACCGACAGTCATCGCATTCATGGGCCAAACCATTCACGGAATGGGAAAATCACCGGGCATCGACCCCGCGGATGAGGGCATGCTTCGGGAACAGATTCGCAGCCTGCTGAAACAGCATAATATTAAAATCGCCTTCGGGTCGCTAGCCTGCGGCGCGGACCTGATGATCGCTGAGGAAATTCTGAATCAGGGCGGAGAATTGAACGTGATTCTCCCCTTCTCCGAGGAAGAGTTCAAACGCACTTCGGTCACTCCTGCCGGTCCGGCCTGGGAGGAAAAATTTGAACGGGCGCTGGCAGGCGCCGCTTCGATGTATCATATTGTGGAAGACGCCTACACCGGTTACGACCTGTTGTACGAAGCCTCCTCCCTTCAAATCATGGGCCTGGCGTATCTGCGGTCGCAAACCTTGGGCTCGCGCGTCTACCAGGTGGTGTTGTGGAACGGCCACCCATCCGCCAGCCGGGAAGGCACAGCCGCCGCCATGCATCTGTGGGAGGGGTTGGGACAACGCAATCTGGTGATCCCGGTGCCCGAGCCCCGCTCCAAGGGGGTGGCGCCGTTGCCGGTTCCCATCACCCAGAAAATCGAACTGAAGCGCCACATGAAAGCCATGATTTTCGCGGATGTCAAAGGCTACAGCAGTCTTAAGGAAAACCAACTGCCGCAATTCATTACTCTCTGGTTCAAGCATCTTCAAAGAATTTTTAAAAAACACGAATCGAATATGCTTTTTTCCAACACTTGGGGAGACGCGATTTATCTGGTGATGGATTCCGCCCTGGCCGCCACGCGCGTTTCTTTAGAATTGATCCAGTTATTCGGCGACAAAGACTTTACCCGCCTGGATCTGCCCGAGGATATGGGTTTTCGAATCGCTGCTCATATCGGACCGGTGTTTGAAGGCTATAACCCGCTCATTCGGAAAAATGAATATTTCGGAACCCATGTCACCCAAACCGCGCGGCTGGAACCCTGCACGCCAGTGGGTTCGGTCTACGTCACGGAGCCGTTTGCCGCTCTGCTGTCGATGGAAACGGCCGGGAGCTACCGGTGCGAATACGTAGGCAACCTTCCCCTGCCCAAAAATTACGGACGTATCCGCATGTATCATCTGGGAGAGCATTAATATGAAGTGGCGTCGACTCACATTTGTCCTGATCCTGGCCCTCGTGTGGAGTGGTGTGTCCGCCACCACCGCGCTGTCCCAGGAGAGGACCTCCATTCAATTCCTGTCGGTGGCTCCGGATGAGGAAACCCAAAAAGCCGACCAAAAACTTTTGGACTATTTGCGCGGCAAAATTCCTTTGACCTTTGAAGGACAGGACCTGAAGTACGAAGCGGCGGTCGACACCCTGCGGAACTGGGATGCGAATAAACAGGGACCGCTGCTGGCGCGGGTCACGCCTTACGTTTATGTGGTAGCGGAAATGCTGGGCGCGAACATGGAGGTGGTGGGAATATACCTGAGCAAAAAATCCAAACGCGTCACCAGCAATCATTATTTCGTCGTCCACAAGGATTTCGGCTATGAAAGAGAGGAAGCTCCGGAAGATTTTGTCCGCCATGTCAACAACCCGGAAACCCAGACGCAGGATTTTGTCCAACTCCTGAAACAAAGAGAATTTCAGGCGCGGTTTGTCTATCCCAGCAGGTACAGCACCTCAGGCCATTTTCTACCCTCGTTATTCTTCAAGAAGCAGGGCATCTTTGCCCTGCCCTCGCAATCCAAAACCAACCCCAAATTCATCACTATTCACGGCCTGGTGCCTGAAAGTGCCATGACAGTTGCCGACCTGATACCGCTGGTCAAGAAACAGAAGATCGATTTTGTGGCGGTGCGAGAAAGCATTAAAAACCGGTTTGAGGCCGATGAAGATCTCAAATTCATCCAACTGCCCTACACCACGCCCAACGACTTGCTGGTGGTGATCAAACCATTTTACCCGGCCATCAAGACGCAAATCCTGGAGGCCCTGCGCAAGATGGAAGTCAACGCCATCGACCAGGGGGACATTCTGAAGTGGGTTGATTTTAACGCCAGCCCGAAGGCGCGCAAATCGCTGGCGAACCTGCAACGTCTCGCCAAAGCCATTCCGCACCCGGTGGTCATCAACATTCGCAAGTCGCAAAAAGAAAATACCGGCATTGAGGAACAACATCTGGAAGCGGCCCGTCAGGCGGTGCGCTCTGCCGGACCGGAGATGGTGCTCTTCAATGAAGACGACCACAGCGCGTTCGACGTCCTCTGGACACTGGATACCAAACACGATCATTCCCTCCAGCTGACCAGCACCATTCTGGACTCGGGGCTGACCCAGGAATTCTCCGTGGTCTACCGCCAGGGCGACATGGAACACCTGGCCGCGCAGATCAGGCGGGTGATCGAACAAAAAATGCACCGTATCCGTTATATCTGGCTGATAGACAACGATACCCCGCGGGTGCTCCGCGACGTGGATTTTCAAATCCCGGTGGGGCAACCCTTGAAAGTACAAAAAATCACCTGGCTCAATTTCAATACCCACGAATATAATGTGGACACGCCCTTTAAAGTGACAGTCACCCAATCGGATTTTCATTCCTTCCAACTGGAGGGCAAGGGTCTACCCAAAAAGGAAAACGGGAAGTACGGGTTCGAGCCGCTCGGCAATGTGGCTTACCGGGTTTTTCT
>JAPUGN010000241.1 GCA_027298165.1 Nitrospinota bacterium | reverse complement strand
TGTTCATGGAAGTGCACCCCGATCCCGATAACGCGCCGTCCGATGGACCCAACATGCTCAAATACGACACGCTCCCCGCTCTGCTGAAACAGATCAAAGACCTGGACCAGCTTCGCCTGCGATAAATTTTTTCCCAACGGAGTCGCCCCGTAATGCGCTTCTCCATCAAAAAAGTCGTTTTCTATTTTTGGGCGTTCGCTCTGCTTCCCGCCGTATCAATTGCGGAAGAGTCGGGTGCCTGGAAATTTCTACCGCCCACACCCACCGCCCGCACAGAAGTGGCGGCAGTCAATCACCAGGACAAACTATATCTCATCGGCGGGTTCACGCCGGACGGCGTCACCGGTCAGGTCGAAGTGTATGATCCCCAGTCCGGGGGCTGGTCGAAAGCCGCTCCCCTGCCCCGCCCTTTGCACCACACCACGGCGGTTTCGGCGCAAGGCAAAATCTATGTGGTCGGCGGTTTTTCGTCGGTCACGTGGACGCCAGTGAACACCGTCTACGCTTACGACGCGTCTCAAAATAAATGGACGCAACAGGCGTCCATGCCCACGGAGCGCGGCGCACTGGCGGCGGGGGTCATCGACGGCCAAATTTACGCGGTAGGCGGCGCGCTTAAAAAATTATTCGGACTGAGAAACAGCAACGCCCATGAAGTGTATAACCCTGAAACCGATAACTGGAAAACGCTGGCACCCATCCCCACATCGCGCGACCATCTCACCCTCTCCACAGCAGACGGCTTGCTCTATGCCATCGGCGGGCGCGTCAACGTCAATTACAACCAGAACCTGAACGCCAATGAAGCTTACGATCCCAAAACCAATCAATGGAAAACGCTGGCACCCCTGCCGACGGCCAGGAGCGGCATCACTTCGCAAACTATAACAGGCAAGATTTACGTGTTCGGCGGTGAGTCGGGCGAGGGTACGTTCAACGAAAACGAAGCGTATGATCCGAAGACGAATCAATGGACCGCCATGCCGCCCATGCCAAAATCCTGCCACGGCCTCGCCTCGGCCGTGGTGAACGGCGCGATTCATCTCTTGAACGGCGGACCCCGCCCCGGTGGCGGCAGCAGTACCTACCATCAGGTGTTCACTCCCCAATAAATTTTAGCGGCAGTTGGATTCGACGATTTCGTGCGGATTGGCGACGGTTTTGCACAGGTAGGATTCTGCTTCGCCGGCTTTGAGGGAAGTCTGTTCGGCAGGCAGGGACTAGACGGTGACTTCATTATGAAGGGCGTGGGCGGCGTTTCGGGCGGCGGTTTTGTTGATCTTCGCGAATTTCCGGGGGATGGCCCGCCAGCCGATCAACACGCGATGCCCATCAAACTTCACCCACGCCACCTCCGGCACGCCATGCAGATAGGTCAACGCCTCGTCCAGTATCTTCCACGGCGGGCGCTGGTCGAGGGCCTGCGATTCGGCGGATACCAACAATCCACCCATACATACCAGCATCATTAAGATTTTTCGCAGCATGGGTTACTCCTGAATCCATTGGGATACATATTCGGTTAAATTCGCCGTGGCCAGTTTGGCGTGTTGGCCGAGATCGATCATGCCTTTCAGGTCGCCGGGATGGGTGAGGATATGCCATCCGGCCTTCAGTTTCGACACGTCGCCGTCGTCCGCTACCAGAGGGGAGCAATCGATCAATTCCTGATTCGCCGTGTCCGTAATGGCCCTCACGGAGGCTAAAGGAAGATGATGGGTTTCAGCTCCCTCCGCCAGAGCGAAAGTTTCCATATCCACCGCCACGGCGGAATACTTTTCACGCAATGCTTTTTTCTCCTGTGGCTTTGCCGCCAGGCTGTCGACCGTCAACAATGTCCCGCGGCGCGCTTCCGGCATCATACTTAAAAGTTCCTTATCCAATGAATAATTTTTCATGGTTTCGTGATAGACCACTTGATCCGCCACCACCAGATCGCCCACCTTGAGAGCCGGGTCCAGCGCCCCGGCATAGCCAATGGAGATGACATGCTCTAATTCAAATTTCTTCGCCATTTCCGCCAAAGCCCGCCGTGCGCGGTCGCACCCCATGCCGGAGCGGATGAGAACAATAGTCCGCCCTTGCCACTCTCCTACGAAGGCGTTGCCGGTTGGCCAGCGCAGGGTGTCCGTAATCTGCATCTCCTTTTTGATGCCGGCGATTTCATCTTTAATAGCGCCGATAATGGCGATTCGCTTTCCCATATTAAAATAATAACCGCTGTTGCTTGATAAAAAAAATTTTATTTTAGGCAAAGCCGGGGCCCTGTGCTATGTTTTCCCATCGTTCACCCCAGACCGAAAAATCATGCCCAAGGAAAAACAGACCATACCCGTCAACCTCGGCGATCAGCTCGAGCTGAAGGTGGAGACCCTCGCTTCCAGCGGCGATGGCCTGTGCCATCATGAGGGTTACACCCTATTCGTCCCCACCGGACTACCGGGAGATGTCGCCCGGTGCGAGATCGTGAAAACCACGCCGCGTTTCGGTGTGGCGCGCGCGGTCACATTCTCCGAGAAATCCGCCGACCGGGTGGAGCCGTCCTGCCCGGTGTTTCCGGAATGCGGCGGGTGCAAACTGCAACATCTCGATTACAACCCGCAAATGGCGTTCAAGGTGCAGTCGGTGAAAGACGCGCTGGAGCGCATCGGGAAAATCGATCTCGCCGTGCCCATCGAGACCGTGCCCGCAGAGCGTACCCTGCATTACCGCAACAAGGGAAGCTTCGCGCTCAGCCATAAGGGCGGCAAACCGCGCATCGGTTTTTACAAACAGGGCACGCACGAGGTAGTCGACTCCGCCACCTGCGACACCCTGCTGGAGCCTATCAACGCCATCAAGGAATGGGTCCGCGGCCTGATGCAACAACACCGCATCTCCATCTACCATGAGAAAAATCACAAAGGACTAATACGCGCACTGGTGGTCCGCCACTCCCCGGAAACTGAACAGAGCCTGCTCGGCTTGGTGACCACCACAGGAGAATTCCCGCAGAAGTTTCCGGAACAATTGCTCAACCGGAAATCTCTGATCGACCTCGGCATCGTCGGCGTGGTTCGCAACATCAACAATTATAAAACCAACGCCATCTTCGGCGACAAAACAGAAACGCTGTGGGGGCAGGATTTTCTGACCGACCGGTTGGGCGATCTGAAGTTTCATCTCTCGCTCACTTCGTTCTTTCAGGTGAACCCGTTTCAGGCGGTGAAGCTGTACGACATTATCAAAGAATGGGTGCTTCAGAAACCGGGCCCGGTGGTGGACGCGTATTGCGGCAACGGCGGCATCAGCCTGTGGCTGGCGAAGGCGGGTGTGGGCATCACCGGAGTAGACACATTCGCCGCGTCGGTAGCAGACGCCAAAGAAAGCGCGAAGCGCAACAACCTTCCCAACTGCCGATTCGTGCAGGACACCCTCGAACGGTTTCTGGAAGACCCGGAGTCTGTCGGCCCCGTGCAAACCTTGATCGTCGACCCGCCACGCAAAGGCTGTTCCGAACAGGTGATCGACGCCATCCCTAAATTGAATGTCGAACGATTGATCTATGTGTCGTGCAATCCCGCCACCCTGGCGCGTGACCTCGCCCGGTTATCGGATTATACGATTCAGGCAATTAAAGTCATCGACATGTTTCCCCAAACCGCCCACGTCGAAACCACTGTTTTGCTGGAACGAAAATAATACATCCCCTCACCCTGCCCGTTACCCTGTGGGTGCTCCCCCAAAGGGAGAGGGAATATTTGCAATCCTGGTTTTCCTGTTATCCTGTCCAGGTTTTTCTGTATTTTCCGCGCACTCTGCGTTTTCTGCGGTAAAACGAGGAGTGAAGTTTAAAATCCCGCCTGTTTCGGGGTGCGGGGGAAGGGAATGACGTCGCGGATGTTTTCGACGCCGGTGGTGAACTGCACGAGGCGTTCGAACCCGAGGCCGAACCCGGAATGCGGCGCGGAACCGTAGCGTCGCAGATCGAGGTACCACTGGTAATCCTCGGGATTCAGTTTCTTTTTTTTGAGGCGCTTCATCAACGTGTCGTAATCGTCCTCGCGCTGACTGCCGCCGATGATCTCGCCCAGCCGCGGCAACAGCACGTCCATGGCGCGCACGGTTTCGCCGTCCTCGTTGAGCTTCATGTAAAAGGGTTTGATGGTTTCCGGATAATTGTAGATGATCACCGGTTTCTTGAATACTTTCTCGGCCAGATACCGTTCGTGCTCGGCCTGCAGGTTGCATCCCCATTCCACGGAATACTCGAACTTCTCGCTGGATTTTTCGAGCAAATGAATCGCCTCGGAATACGGCAGGCGCTCGAAGTCGTTATTCACCACCTGGTTCAGCGTTTCCAGTAGATGTTTGTCCACGCGCTGGTTGAAAAATTCGAGGTCGCCGGTGCAGTGCTCCAGCACGTCATTGAACAAAAACTGGATGAACTCTTGCACCAGATCCATGTTGTCATCGAGATCGTAAAACGCCATCTCCGGTTCGATCATCCAGAACTCGGAGAGGTGGCGGCTGGTGTTGGAGTTTTCGGCGCGGAAGGTGGGACCGAAAGTGTAGACCAGTGATAGCGCCATGGCGTAGATTTCCGCCTCCAGCTGGCCGCTCACTGTGAGGCTGGTTTTTTTGCCGAAAAAATCCTGCTGGTAATCGATCTTTCCATCGTTCTTCGGCGGGTCGGCCAGATTCAGCGTCGTCACCTGGAACATCTCCCCCGCGCCTTCGCAATCGCTGGTGGTGATGATGGGCGTGTGCAGGTAAAGGAACCCGCGGTCGTTGAAGAAGCGGTGGATGGAAAACGCGAGCTGGTTGCGCACGCGCATCACCGCGCCAATCGTGTTGGTGCGGGGCCGCAGGTGGGACATCTCCCGCAGAAACTCCAGCGAGTGAAATTTTTTCTGAAGGGGATAGTGTTCAGGATCGGCAGTGCCGTGCACTTCGACCGAAGCGGCCTTGACCTCCACTGACTGGCCTTTGCCCTCCGACGCCACCAGATCGCCGTGGACGGACACGCAACTGCCGGTGGTCAACGGCTTGTTCCAGTCCTTGTAGGAGTCGAGGGAATGGTCGGCGATGATCTGGATGTTTTTCAAACAGGAGCCGTCGTTGACCTCAATAAACGAAAACCCGCCTTTGGAATCGCGCCGCGTCCGCACCCATCCCTGAACCAGAACGCCGTCGCGCGGCTCGCCCGCCAACAGGTCTTTAACTCGATCGCGTTTCTTTTTCGCCATTGGCTAACTGCTCCCTTCAAATCGTTGCGCCGGGTGTGCCGATGTGACTACTATAAGCCCTTTATCAATTCCTTGAAAAGGACAAAATTCTCCGCCCTCTAGCGAGGGAGGCAACTAGCTGACGGTCAATGGCAATCGATGAGTCCCATGCGCAATGCGGGGTATCCCCCGGCAGAACCAGCATTGACAAGTCCGGAATTTTTCGATATTTTAAACGGACATTATCGTTCGGGTTGAAAAAAACCTTTTATTTCTAATCATTTATAACCGGGCCGGAAAACGATGGGAATCGCGCATGTATGTTTTGAGTAATCTGCTCCAGGCAGTGGCGGTAATCCTGGAGATTGCCTTGAACATTTATATGTGGGTCATTATCGTCCGGGCGTTGCTGTCCTGGGTCAACCCCGACCCGAATAATCCGATCGTGCAGTTTTTACACAGCATTACCGAGCCAGTGCTCTATCGCGTGCGGAAAGCGTTGCCCATGCCGGGGATGAGCCTGGACCTGTCGCCCATCATTGTTTTGCTGGCGATTATTTTTCTGCAGAGCTTTCTGGTTCAAACCCTGAAAATGGCGGCCCTAAACCTGCGGTGACCCATGAGACTCGACTACGACAGCATCCAACAACAAACCTTTAAGAATTCCCTGCGCGGGTACAGCAGGGAAGAAGTTCGGGACTTTCTTCAACTGGTGGCCAACGATTTCAAGGATATGAAACGGGATCTCAAGCGCCTGCAGGAAGCGCTGGATGAAAAGGACCGGGGGATTCGGGCCCTGACTGCGGAAAACGCCACCGGGAAAACGCGGCAGGCTTCCCATCAGGAAAACTGGCGTGCGTCCCTCCAGGAAAAAGCCCGGCAACTGGTAAGCCAGGCCCGCAGTCAGGCCGACCGTCACAAACAGAAAGTCGAAGCCGAAGTCAGCCACCTGCAGAAAGATATTCGCCGCCTGAAAAAAGAAAAACAACAACTGGTCGACCACAACAAAACCACCGTTCCATCTGTCACCCACTCGCGAACCAAATAGAGGCCGGCCCGGTCAGGTTCATGACCATTCAAATCAAACCATCCAAGGAAGGCATCCAGTTTGCGGCAGCCATCCAGCCGCGGGCATCGCAGAATAAAATTCTCGGAATTCACAACCATTGCCTTAAAATCAAACTGACCTCGCCACCGGTGGAGGGCGCGGCCAACCAGGCATGCATCAAATTTCTGGCGAAGGCGTTCGGCCTCTCCCCTTCGCGCATTTCTATCGTACGGGGAGAAACCAGCCGCAACAAAACCATCCAGTTTGAGGCGATGGACGAACAAACCTTTTTGAAAAAACTCGCATCCTTGATATCGGACGCGGTTTGAGAAGGTAGAATACCACATGGTTAAAACGATTGAGTACATCGGCAACGTGGTGCGAATGATCGACCAGACCCGGCTGCCCACCGAAAAGGTGTTCGTCGACTGCAAAACGGTCGAGGACGTCGGTCACGCCATAAGGACCATGATAATTCGCGGCGCGCCCGCCATCGGCGTGGCGGCGGCGATGGGTATCAGCCTCGCGGCGAATGCCATCGACCCAACGGACTTCGATGCGTTTTACCGTGAGTTGGAGGAAAAAAGCAACGTACTGGGACAGACCCGGCCCACCGCCGTCAACCTTGCCTGGGCCATCGACCGCATGCTGCGCGTCGCCCGCGAGAACCGCGCCTTGCGCCTCCCCGAATTGAAACAACGCCTGAAGGAAGAAGCCCTGTCTATCTTCGAGCAGGATATCTCCGCCAACGAAGCGATGGGGGGCCACGGCCAAACGTTGATCGAAAATGGACAGACGGTGCTCACCCATTGCAACGCCGGGGCGCTCGCCACCGCCGGTTTCGGCACCGCTCTGGGGGTGATCCGCGCGGCGGTGAACGCAGGGAAAAACATCAAAGTGATAGCCAACGAAACGCGGCCGTTCCTGCAGGGCGCGCGGCTGACTGCCTGGGAATTGAAAGAGGAAAATATTCCCGTGAAACTCATCACCGACAACATGTGCGGGTTTTTCATGCGCAAAGGCGACATCGATGCGGTGGTGGTGGGCGCGGACCGCATCGCCGGCAATGGCGACGTCGCCAACAAGATCGGCACCTACATGATGGCGGTGCTCGCGGAAAAACACAATATTCCGTTTTACGTGGCGGCGCCGGTATCGACACTGGATCTATCTCTGGCCACCGGCGACGCCATTCCCATCGAGGAGCGGAGTACGGATGAAGTGGTGA
>JAPUGN010000240.1 GCA_027298165.1 Nitrospinota bacterium | reverse complement strand
GCGGTGAGGTTCCACGTTCCATCGTTTTCGACCGCTTTCAGGAAATCGTTGGTCAGGCGCACCGAGTGGTTGCAGTTCTGTCCCGATACGGTCTGGTAGGCTTCCGAAGTCCAGTTGGTGTCGTATTCTTCGAACTCGATGACGCGCACGCCCTGCGTTCCCAACTGGATGACGCGGAACACATAATTTTCTGGGATGAAATCGCGCAGGGCTTCCCGCACCGCCTTGCGCAGTTTTTTATTGGAGTGGATGTTGAACCGGTTCTCCTCGTCGTCCCAATCCCAGCAGGACTGCAGAACGTTCTTGAGATGCCTGCGGCAGAGCTTGCTGCCCACCGCCAGCGAGGCCACTTTGCGTTCCTCGCGGGCTTTCCATTCGATGAACTCTTCGATGTCGGGATGGTCGATGTCGAGGGTGACCATCTTGGCGGCGCGGCGCGTGGTACCACCGGATTTGATGGCGCCCGCCGCGCGGTCGCCGATTTTCAGGAAACTCATCAGGCCGGAGGATTGCCCGCCGCCGGATAAGAATTCACCCGCTCCGCGCAGTTTGGAAAAGTTGGTACCGGTGCCGGACCCGTATTTGAACAGGCGCGCCTCCTGTTGCCACAAATCCATGATGCCGCCCTCGTTCACCAGGTCGTCACTGACCGAAAGGATGAAGCAGGCATGCGGTTGCGGACGCGCGTAGGCGGTTTTCGATTTTTCAGGCAGGCCCGTTTCCGGATCGGCGAAGTAATGCCCCTGCGCGGGACCTTCGATCCCGTAGGCCCAGTTCAATCCCGTGTTGAACCACTGCGGGGAATTGGGCGCGGCATACTGCCGGGACAGCATGTAGCACATGTCATCGTAATAGGACCGGGCGGCGTCTTCGCTGTCGAAGCATCCGCTTTTCCATCCCCAATAGGTCCAGCACCCCGCCAGCCGGTGAAACACCTGGCGCGAATCCATCTCCCGGCCAAACCGTTCCTCCTTGGGCAGCTGAGCCAGAGCATCGATATCCGGCTCGGAAGGACACAGCCATTCGGGAACCCCGTGATCGTAACGCCTTTGGGTACAAGTCGGTACGCCGGCTTTCCGGAAATATTTCTGGGCCATGATATCCACCGCCACCTGCGACCATGCACTCGGCACGCCTACACTTTTGATCTCAGAAACCACCGAGCCGTCGGCGTTAGTGATTTTCGAGGTGCGTTCTACAAACTCGAGGCCGTTGTACGGATCGTCTAATCCCTGGGTGAATGCGCGGTGAATGTGCATAACTCTCTCCAAACTTACATTAAATAACCAATTCCCCGAAAACTCATGATTCGAGAAATTTTTTTATATTTTCAAGCGGCCATCCACTTTAAAGACCTGGGAAAAAACCTGAATTCCGCTCTCCAACCCTAATTTAGGGAGTAAACCATTAATTTACCAATCACTACATCTAGTAGCCTGGTGCCCACATTAGCACCATATAGAGGGTTGTCAATAGGATTTTGTCTAAATAATATTTGGTTTTTTCAAGCCATTTCGATATAAGAGGTTAGGAAGCAACCCCTTTTAAATCTGATAGATAGAATTAATCCGGGTGCCCTCAGAGGGGCGTAATTCACAGAGAATACAGGGTTTTGAAGGGGTGTCATGCGATTTTGGCCCTTAAAACTGGGTTGATAGACCCCATGCCCATTCAAGGCCGCTACAAACAAGGTGCATCGACCCTATGCGCTTTTAAAACCCCATGATCATGCCTTGGAACCCTGTGGACAAAATGGACAGAAAAACAAACGGTTCCTTTTCAGGAACTTGCGGAGGGAAAATTCTCGTGGAAAAATGAAGGGGATTTTACCGCAGAGGACGCGGAGAAAACCTTAAATAGACAGGATAACGGAATAACAGGAGGATCAGGATTCCAAACATCTCTCCTCCTCTCCCCTTGGGGGAGAGGGTAGGGTGAGGGGCCGGGCAAGGCCCGGAGCTGATTCTTTTTCCTGTCACCCTGAGTCCTTCGTCAGGCTCAGGACAGGCTCTGTCGAAGGGGGAGAAAACCAAATACCTCCTCCCCTTACCAAGGGGAGGACTGAGGTGGGGTTATTATAACCTCCCCTGTATCCCCCCTTGGTAAGGAGGGGATCATAGAACTCACCTTTCGACAAGCTCAACACGACACCCAATTACATAATGACAATTTGTCATTATGTAATTTAGGATCTACTAAAAGAGGAGAATTTTACTGGTCCAGCAGCTCGATACGGACCTGTCCGATGAATTCCATCAGCTTCAGCGCCCCGGCGTAATTGCCCACGGAGAGTTTGATGTGGGTGGCGTCGACCTGATGCTGGCCCAGGGTGGGGTCCAGCGCCCGCCACTCGCCGACCCAGACTTCCGGCCAGGCGTGGTAGAGGAATCCTTTAAAATGGTTGGAGTACACCAGGCCGTTGACCACCCGCGTCGGAATTCCCACCGCCCGGGCCAGCGCGGTGAACAGGTTGGTGTGGGATTGGCATTCGCCGCGCCGGTCGTGAAGGGCGTCCAGCGCGGTAAAAGAATCCACCAGGACTTTGTCGAGATTGTCAAAGACCCAGGTGCTGATGGTTTTCGCGGCCTGCCAGGCGTCCTTCTCACCCTCCACCAGATCCTTCGCCAGGGTGCGGATCAAAGGATGCTTCACCTGGATTTCGGGCGCCTCCTTCAAAAAATCGCGATACTCCCCTGCCGGGACCGGTAGCGGCACTCGTTTCACCGGAGCTTTGGGCTCCCGGTTGATGAGCAGGGTGGTGGTGTAAGACTCTTCACCTTGTTTCTCGGTTTTGAGCACCTTCTGCCGATGGTCCTGCGGGATGGACTTCGGACTGTGCACGTTGGAAAGTTTCAATTTCAATACACCGAGGTCGTCCGATGCGGTGATGGGTTGCTTGACCTTCACCAGGCTGAGCGTGATGAAACTGCTGACCGACATCGGCCGGTCACCCAGCTGGGTCGCCACCTGCTCCGATTCCTTGATCGATTCGAAGCCCTGCTTTGAATGCTCGCGCAACACGTCGCCCGCGGCGTTGGTCCACAAGGTGGTGGTCATCCCCGCGAACTTCTGTTGGACAACGAAGGTGTCGACGTTGCGGCCGTCATGTTGAATCGTCTCTTTCCGTAAAATCTGATACGTCATAGGCATAACCAACTGAAACGGCTCGATCAGCAGTTTGAGCGTGCCCTGCTTGCCAATCTCGAATCCTTCCTTCATGATATTCAGCCAGACAGTGGCCGAGGGGTAAATGCCTTTGGGGAAGTCGATGGACTTTTTCTTATGGAACCCGCGGCCGACGATTTCGAGGATCAGCTGGTTGCCCTCGACCTGTCCGACGATCTCCTGCCGTTTGCCCATGATTTCCTGGAGCAGGACGAAACGTTTCAGGCTCAAATCGGGGTTCAGCGTGGTGTCCTGGGTGAAGATGGTGGACTGGTCGATTTTTCCGGATTGGAGGCGGAAATACATCTTGGTGTGGACCTCGATAGCCCGTTTCCCGACCTCCACCCGGGAATGGTTGAAGCCCATCTTGTGGCCCTTGAAATAGGTGCCCGACCAGTCATCGCTATCCACAATCGGCACCGCACCGGCCCACCCGGCCCACAACAGTGCCGCCCCGAAGACGGTAATATGAAGAAGCGTTTTAAGTTTCATAGAGAATCAGGTTAACACATACCAGAGCAACGCCAGACCCAATTTTGCCCCGGGCCTTGCCCGACTCCTACCCGGAGTGGGAACTGGCTGACCGGTAACCGTCAGAGGGACCTTGGTGGCACAATTGAGAATTTGGGTCCAGCGTTACGCTGGCCTGCGGAGGTAACTCCGCTTCCCCCTCCGGGCAGGAGCCGGAAAAATTAGTATGAAATCGGGTGGGGAGGCGTGATAAGATGACTTTTTGTGAACCGGCGCGGACCGTTTTCAGCGGATTCGCCCCTCCTGACCGGACACTCATGGCGAGCAAAGAACCGGAAACCTATCTCACCTTCGACGATGTATTGCTCCTGCCCGCCTACTCCAAGGTGCTGCCTGCGGATGTCGACCTGTCTACCCGGCTGACCCGAAAAATCAAATTGAACTGCCCATTGGTGAGCGCGCCCATGGACACAGTCACCGAAGCCGGCATGGCCATCGCCATGGCGCAGGAAGGCGGCATCGGCATCATCCACCGCAACCTGCCGCCCAACCAGCAACGCAAGATGATCGACCGCGTCAAACGCGCCGTCAGTGTGGTCATCGACGATCCCATCACCCTGGGGCCGGACCAGACGCTGGGCGAAGCGCTCGAGATCATGAACAAATACAACATCACCGGCATCCCCATCACCAAGAGCAAAAAACTGGTGGGCATTCTCACCAACCGGGACATCCGTTTCGAGACCGAGCACAGCAAAAAACTCTCGACCCTGATGACGAAGGATCAACTGGTCACCATTAAAGGTGGCACCTCCCTCGACAATTCCAAAAAACTTCTGCACGATCACCGCATCGAAAAACTGCCGGTGGTCGACGCTATTGGCAACCTGATGGGCCTGCTGACTCTCAAGGATATTTTGAAATCGACCGAATATCCGAACTCGGCGAAGGACGACAAAGGCCGCCTGCTGGTGGGCGCCGCGTTGGGGGTTTCTTCGGAATATATGGAATACATCGGTGAGATGGAGGAGGTGGGGCTCGACGTGCTGGTGATCGACAGCGCCCACGGCCATTCGGACAAAGTGCTGAAGACCATTCAGGAAATCAAACAAGCGTTTCCGAAACTCCAAATCATCGGCGGCAACGTCGCAACCGCAGAGGGCACCCAGGCATTGATCAAAGCCGGAGCCGACGCAGTGAAGGTGGGCATCGGACCGGGATCGATCTGCACCACCCGCGTGGTGACCGGCGTTGGCGTGCCGCAGATCACCGCCGTTCGAAAATGCGTCGAGGCGGCGGAAGCGAAGGGTATTCCCGTCATTTCCGATGGGGGGATCCGCCATTCCGGAGACATCACCAAGGCCATCGCCGCCGGGGCGTCGAGCGTGATGATCGGTTCCCTGTTCGCCGGAACCGAAGAGAGCCCGGGCGAAAAAATTCTGTTTCAGGGGCGAAGTTATAAGGAGTACCGCGGCATGGGCTCGATCGCCGCCATGGCCGACGGCAGTAGGGACCGCTACTTCCAGGAACGGGGACTCAACGAAAGCAAACTGGTGCCGGAAGGCGTCGAGGCGCGCATTCCCTACCGGGGATCGGTGGAGTTCACCGTCCACCAGCTGGTGGGAGGACTGCGGGCCGGCATGGGCTATTGCGGGTGCAGCAACATTCAGGAACTGCGCACCCAGGCCACGTTCATCAAAGTCACCCCGTCCGGCCTGCGGGAAAGCCATGTGCACGACGTGATCGTCACGAAGGAAGCCCCCAATTACAATATCGAATAACTGCTCGGCGCAGGGCCAATTTTGCTGAAACGTTAGGGCGCGTCTGTAAAGTTATCATCGCCAGTGGGGTTTTTAAATTTGATCCGGGCCTTGCCCGGGCGGCCATATCGAACTCGCAACAGGGAAACCAACGGTCCCGTTGGTTTTTTTTTAATATTGTCAAAAAGAAGGCCTTTCGCAACGCAGGATCTAAAATATTCCTCCCCTTACGAAGGGGAGGATACAGGTGGGGCCGGGCAAGGCCCGGAGCTGATTCTTTTTCCTGTCACCCTGAGCCCTTCGGCAAGCTCAGGACAGGCTCTTGGTAAGGAAGGGAATTATAGTAGAGCCCCTCTTCTTGGACTAATGAAGTGGTCCCATTGAAAAGAGAAAAATTTCCCCGATGAGCGCCACGAAAGACATCCACGATCAGAAAATCCTTATTCTCGATTTTGGGTCGCAGTACACCCAGAACATCGCCCGCAAGGTGCGCGAATGCCAGGTGTACTGCGAAATCCATCCCTGCACGGTCGATTTCGAATTCATTAAGGCTTTCAAACCGAAGGGCATCATCCTCTCCGGCGGACCCGCCAGCGTGATGGAAAAAGACTCGCCGCTGGTGGACCCCAAACTGTTCAAGCTGGAAGTGCCGGTGCTCGGCATCTGTTACGGCATGCAGTTGATCACTCGCCTTCTGGAGGGCGAAATCAACCCCGCCAAGGAGCGCGAGTTCGGACGGGCCGAGTTGATGGTCAAAGTGTTCTCCCATCTCTTCAAGGACGTCAACAGCAAATCGGTGGTGTGGATGAGCCACGGCGACCGCATCGCCAAACTGCCGAAAGGGTTCAAGGCCACGGCGCTGACCGACAACTCCCCGGTGGCGGCCATGGAAAACTCCATCGACAAAATTTACGGCCTGCAGTTTCACCCGGAGGTGGTGCACACCCAGGAAGGCTTCAAAATAATCCGGAACTTTCTGTTTAACATCTGCCAATGCCAACCGCTGTGGAAGGTGGAATCGTTCGCCGACTACGCGATCAAAAACATTAAGGATCAGGTGGGCAAAGGCAAGGTGTTGTGCGGGCTGAGCGGCGGGGTCGACTCTTCGGTGGTGGCGGTGCTGCTGCACAAAGCCATCGGCGACCGGCTCATCTGTATCTTCATCGACAACGGCCTTCTGCGCTCCGGCGAACGCCAGAAGGTCGAGGAAACCTTCCGCGAACATTTTCACATAAATCTGATGGTGGTCGACGCGGCGGAGCGGTTCCTGGAAAAACTAAAAGGCGTGACCGATCCGGAACAGAAGCGCAAGATCATCGGCAACATCTTCATCCGCGTTTTCGAAGAGGAGGCGAAGAAGGCGGGCGACTTCAAATTCCTCGCGCAGGGCACGCTGTACCCGGATGTGATCGAGTCAGTATCCTTTAAAGGCCCGTCGGCGGTGATCAAGTCACACCACAACGTCGGCGGCCTGCCTGAGAATATGGAATTGGAGCTGGTGGAACCGCTTCGCGAATTGTTCAAGGATGAAGTGCGCGCACTGGGACGCGAGATGGGCATGCCCGATGAAATCATCTCCCGCCAGCCGTTTCCCGGACCGGGGCTGGCTATCCGCATCATCGACGAGGTGACGCCGGAACGGATCACCATCGTGCAGGAAGCGGACAAGGTGATTATGGAGGAAATCAAGGCGGCGGGACTCTACAAGAAAATCTGGCAGTCGTTCGCGGTCCTGCTACCCGTGAAAACCGTGGGCGTGATGGGTGACACGCGCACGTATGAAAACGTGGTCGCCCTGCGCGCGGTGACAAGCACCGACGGCATGACCGCCGACTGGGTGCCCCTGCCCTACGAGTTGCTCGGTAAAATCTCCAACCGCATCATCAACGAAGTCAAAGGCGTCAACCGCGTTGTCTACGACATCAGTTCCAAACCCCCCGGCACCATCGAATGGGAATAGGTCCTCCGCGGACGGCGAATGCGGCGAACCGCCACGGACCATTCAGTCCAGTTCCAAGGTAAAAATCTTCACACCCGGTTTTAACACGATCACTTTCTCCAGCTGTGGCCCTGTAAATAAAAAGCGGCACGTTTCCGGAGAAACGGTGCCGCTTTTTGGTGCAACACTTGGTGCGAGTTCGTTAGCCCTGGGACTTGATGACGCGCCCTTCTTTGTCGGTGAATTTGCCGGTGATGATCATGATGAGATCGATCAACGACCAGATACCGATACCGCCCAGGGTAAGCATCATTAAGATACCGGTACCGATTTTCCCCACCCAAAAACGATGGATTCCGAGTCCGCCTAAAAATAAACAGATTAAAATGGCGGGGACGTATCCCTTGTCACTCACTTGTTCGGTCATGGTTCCTGTTGGACGTTCAGCTACTGCCTGATTCATATGTTCCTCCTATTAATTTAAATAACATTATCCGAACGGATTTTCTGCCCGGGGTACATTACCAACCGGCCTTCTCCATCTTCGTATTCTCCTGCCAGGAGCTTCACCAGCACGTAAATCGAATGCACGACATCGATGGCCAGCAGCAACATCCCAAATACAATTTCTGCCGTGGAATCATTATAGAAAATAAGTACGAAGGCGCCGACCGACAAACCTAAATCAAAAAATCCCAGCAGAGTCCGGCCGAGATAAAAATGCTGGATTCCCAAGAGACCGAACACCCCGGAAAAACAGACCGCGGTGGCGTAGGATTTTTCTGACGGCTGGATCACGGAGGATCACCCGGAAGCCTCAAACAGGCTCCCCTTATTTTAGATAAAATAAATGCTTTAAAGTTACATTATAAGTTATTGTTTATAAAATTACCACCCGTCTTATCTCAGAGATCCTCCCGCATCCCGCATAAAAGACCGTAAATCAATGAATTTTAAGGTCTTGAACCGGTACCGGTTCTCTTGGTAGACTTCTAACCATGAGCTTATATCGTCTTGCCAGCTGGATTCTCATGGGGTCGCTTGCCCTGCCCGCCACCGCCCTGGCCTCATCGATGTTGATGATACCGGAAGGACCGTTCATTATGGGTCAGGGCAACCAGCCGCCCCATGGACCCGAGCGACACCTATTCCTCAGGACTTTCCTGATCGACCAGAGTGAGGTCACCCATGAGGAATTCCAGACGCAGTTTCCCGGCCACCGATTCCGCAAAGGCGCGGCCCAACATCCGATTACGAAAGTGACCTGGTACCAAGCCAAAGAATATTGTGAAAAAATTGGAGGCCGACTGCCCACCGAGCCGGAATGGGAAAAGGCGGCGCGGGGAGAGCACGGCTTCATCTATCCCTGGGGAGACCACAGACCTAAAAAACGTCCACATCCGTTTTACTCCGGAGTCGTCAAAAAAAATGTGGGGTCCAACAGACAGGATGTCTCCGCCTATGGCATTCACGACATGGCGGGATCGGTCTGGGAATGGACCGCCGATTCCGAGGGCCCATCCAACATCATCCGGGGCGGGTTGTGGAACCTGCACCTCGATTTCGACTACAGCAAATCTTACGAAAAAGCGGCCATTCCTCCCGGGGAACGGCTCAGCTTTCTGGGATTCCGATGCGTCCGTTCCATGGAATAAACCGACGATCGTTTCTGATGCACGTACTCGCCTTCTGCGCGGCCTTCGTGCAGAGCTGGTGGGGCTGGCCGGGTGCGGCACGGGCGGACACCGATTATTTCAGCGGCACCGACTTCGTCGGCAAAACCCGCGCCGGGAAATTCAAACAGTTCTACATCAATTACTGGAAACCTATGAGGCGCATACAAGCCGAAGACTGGGCGCTGTCCATCGGCGGCATGTGCGAGAACCCGCTGACCCTGACGCTGGAGCAGTTCCAACCCCTGCCGCTCCGCACGCAAACCTCGCGCATGAAATGCGTCGAATGCTGGTCCGCCAAGGGCCAGTGGAGCGGGTTCCATTTCTCGGAGTTGATGAAACTCTGCCCGCCGAAACCGGAAGCCACCGGCGTAGTTTTCCACTGCGACGATACTTACACCGAACACTTGTCACTCGAAGACCTCAACCATCACCGCACCTTGATGGTGACAGCCATGAACGGCGCACCGTTGTCCGACGAGCACGGGTTTCCCCTGCGCGTGATCATCCCTTCCAAATACGGCTACAAAAACCCCAAGGCGATTGTAAAGATCGAATACGTCAGCGAACTGCAGTACGGCACCTGGAGCAAGATCGGCCCGTATTCGCCCGACGGCACCATCCTGCCCGGCACCGATCATCCCCTCGATTTGGGTAAAACCCCACATCGCATCTCCGGCGGCGAAATCACCGACTACTAGGCGCAGGGGCAGATTGCGGCACGCTGACGCGGGCGCCGCCAACCTCTACTTTTTCTATCCTCCCTGTGCCGTGCTCCGTGTTCCGAAGATGTAAGGATTGGGGTACAATAGCGACTCATTTGGTAGACGCTGATTCTAATTGAATAAAGGTTAATCTATTCCTATGGTGAAGAAGGATTACAACCTCATCGTGATCGGTGCCGGTTCGGCGGGGCTGGTGTCCGCCTACATCGCATCGGTGCTCAATGCCAAGGTCGCGCTGATCGAAAAACACAAGATGGGCGGCGACTGCCTGAACACCGGATGCGTCCCCAGCAAAGCGCTCATTCGCACCGGGAAAATCCTTTCCTACATGAAACGGTCACAGGACTTCGGCCTGAAGTCGGCGCAGGTCGATTTCGAGTTTGCCGATGTAATGGAGCGCGTGCAGAAGGTCATCCAAAAAGTGGAGCCGCACGACAGCAGCGAACGGTATACCCAACTGGGTGTGGACTGCATCACCGGCTCAGCTAAGATCCTTTCCCCGCACGAGGTGCAGGTCAACGGCAAGACCCTGACCACGAAGAACATCATCATCGCCACCGGCGCGCGGCCGGCGGTGCCGCCGATTCCCGGTCTCGACCAGGTGGACTACCTGACCACGGACACCATTTGGAACCTGCGCGAGTTGCCGAAGAAACTGGTGGTGGCGGGCGGCGGGCCCATCGGGTGCGAATTGGCGCAATGTTTCGTGCGGCTGGGAAGCGAAGTGACCGTTGTCGAGATGCTGCCGGATCTCCTGATCCGCGAAGACGAAGAAGCCAGCCGCATTGTGCGGCAGAAATTCATCGCCGAAGGCGTCGACGTGCGCGTCAACTCCGAGTGCAAGGAAGTGGTGATACAGGACGGCAAAAAATACATGCTGGTGGAAAAAGGTGAGACCACCGACTGGGTGGAGTTCGACCAACTGCTGGTCGCGGTGGGGCGTGCCGCCAACGCCCGAGGCTTCGGCCTGGAAGAGATCGGCGTGCAACTGGGACCGCGCGGCACGGTGGAGGTCGATTCCTATTTAAGGACGACCGCTCATAAAAACATTTACGCCTGCGGCGACGTGGCGGGTCCGTTTCAGTTCACCCACACCGCCGCGCACCAGGCCTGGTATTGCGCCGTCAACGCGTTGTTCAGTCCGTTCAAAAAATTCAAAGTGGATTACCGTGTTATTCCCTGGTGCACGTTCACCGATCCCGAGGTGGCGCGGGTCGGCCTCAATGAAAAAGATGCGAAGGAGCAGGGCATCCCTTACGAGGTGGTGACGTATGGCCTCGACGATCTCGACCGCGCCATCGCCGACAGCGAGGACAAGGGGTATGTGAAAGTGCTGACGGTGCCCGGCAAGGACAAAATTCTGGGCGTTACCATCGTCGGCTACCACGCCGGCGACTTGATCGCCGAATACGTACTGGCGATGAAGCAAGGCCTCGGCCTGAACCAGATCCTGGGGACCATACACATTTATCCGACCATGGCGGAGGCCAACAAATACGCCGCCGGACTTTGGAAAAAGGCCCACGCGCCAACTGGTCTTTTGAATTTTATCCGGAAATTTCATACCTGGCGGCGCTAGCCCAGCATCCTATTCCGATAAGGCATTCACAACCCCGCCTCCCACATATGTCCCTTCAGGCTTTAATTCCACCGTTCTTTCAATAAAATCAAAAAAGTTTTCCACAGCTATGAATCAGCTTTCCGATAAAAAATTAACAGATGGTTTCTCAAGGGTTCAGCCAAATTTTGTTACAGAATCTTCACAATATTTCAACACGTTTTCCACATTAATTTGCGATGATAGGCCGGTTCAGAACCCCTTTTCAAATTGACGTCCGGGCCGGTATTTGGGATTATCATCTCACAAAAACTGTATGTGTAATTATAAAGTCAGGAAGCCAACCCGCCCCTTTAGGAAAATACAATGAACGACTCCTACTATATGACCGCCTTTATTCTGGAACACGGAGAACAGCGGCCCTTCAGTTTGAAAATTGAAGGTCCGTTCGAGACGCCGGACAGCCGGGATTACTATTGCCGGATCGAATCCCCGGAACTGCTGGGCAAGGAGTTCAATGTGTACGGCGAGGACCACCGGCAGACCAAAGAGCTGGCTCTCAAGTTCGTTCAAATCTGCCTGCAGGATAAAAAGATCTACGATGCGGATGGCAAATCCATGGAGCTGGCCCCTTGGGAAATGGAGTAACTCTCCCGGTCATTTGAATCCCGGATTCTTCCCTTGTTTTGTAGTTGCTCGATTCATCGACGGAGTACTTCCGCTGGCAATCCTATCGCCCTTCGACAGAGCCTGTCCTGAGCCTGCCGAAGGACTCAGGGTGACAGGATGAAAAAAATTAGCTCCGGGCCTAGCCCCTCCTTCGACAAGTTCTGGGTGACCGAACAAATCCATCCGGTCAAATCTCGATATACATGCCTTCGTCCTTGACAGTGATGCGGTAGGTGGGGATGGATTGCGTACGGTCGAATTTTAAGAGGCCGGTTTTGATATGCCAGGGGTGTTGTTCCCGGGCACACAG
>JAPUGN010000024.1 GCA_027298165.1 Nitrospinota bacterium | reverse complement strand
CGATATCGACCTGATCGCCGCCACTGCAGGCCCCGGCTTGGTGGTTTCTCTGCTGGTGGGGTTGAATACTGCCAAGGCCCTGGCCTATTCCCTGGACATTCCGATTATGGGAATCAACCACCTGGAGGGGCATGTGCTGGCTATTTTTCTTCAGGAGGAAGTGCCGTTTCCTTTTCTCGCCCTGATCGTTTCCGGCGGGCATACCGATCTGTGCCGGGTCGACGGCTTCGGGCGGTATCTCAATCTCGGCCGCACCCGCGATGACGCTGCCGGGGAATCGTTCGACAAAGTCGCCAAAATGCTCGGCCTCGGCTATCCGGGCGGGCCGCTCATCGAAAAGAAAGCGCGGCAGGGTAATTCCGAAGCCTACAAATTTCCACGCGCTTGGCTGGAAAAGGATTCCCTCGATTTCAGTTTCAGCGGATTGAAAACCGCTGTCCGCAACACACTGTCGAAACATCAAAACGGATCGTCCCTGATCGATGAAGATATCGCCGCCGGGTTCCAGGAAGCCGTGGTGGAGGTGCTGGTCCGCAAATCCCTTACGGCCTGCCGACAGGAATCGCTGAAGCGCATCGTGGTGACCGGAGGCGTCGCCGCTAACGGTTATCTCAGAGACTGCATGACCACCGCCGCGAAAAAGGAGGGCATCGATGTGTTTGTTCCCAAACCGGTGTTGTGCACCGACAATGCCGCGATGATTGCCTGCGCCGGTTACTACCGTTTCCGGGAAGGCCTGGATTCTGAATGCGATCCGTTTTCGCTGGACGCCCACCCCAACTTACCTTTCTAACGGAAAAGCGTTTTATGAATGTTCTGGTAACCGGAGGCGGCGGTTTTCTGGGAGGAGCGCTGGCCCGCCGTCTGCTGGAGTTAGGTCACCATGTTTCGGTGTTGGGACGCCGCCGTTACCCTGATCTTCCCGACTCGATCATCCCCATTCAAGCCGACTTGCGGGACTCTCAAGCCATTGCCGAAGCCTGCCGCGGACAGGACACCGTATTTCATGCCGGGGCTATCGCTGGCATCTGGGGCAAGAGAAACGATTTCCATCAGATCAATGTGGCCGGCACCCGCCACGTGATCGATGGGTGCCACGAACATGGGGTTCGGAAACTGGTGTTCACCAGTTCTCCCAGTGTGATTTTCAATCAGAGCGATATGGAACAGGTGGACGAAACCGTTCCTTACCCCTCCCGCTACTTGTCCGATTATCCGGAGACCAAGGCCCTGGCGGAGCAGGCAGTCCTCGCCGCCAATGGCCGGCAGGGATTGCTGACGGTTGCCTTACGGCCGCATTTGATCTGGGGCCCGGGCGACCCCCATCTGGTCCCACGAATCATCGAGCGGGCCCGAAAGGGTCAATTGGTCCGGGTGGGGGAGGGCGACAACCGGGTGGATATTATTTATATCGACAATGCCGTGGAAGGTCATATCCTCGCCTGGCAGGCCCTTGAGGAAGGTTCTCCGGTGGCGGGACGCTGTTATTTCCTCAGCGATGGCGAACCGGTGGTGTTGTGGAACTGGATCAACCACTTGCTGGATTCCATGGGTATCCCCCCGGTGACCCGGAGCATTTCGTATGGAATGGCAAAGAAATTAGGCTGGATATTGGAAGGGGTATACCGGGTTTTCGGTCTGCCCGGCGAACCCCGGATGACCCGTTTCCTGGCGGCGCAGTTGGCGACCTCGCATAATTTTGACATTAACAGGGCCAGGAAGGATTTTAATTACAAAGCGGTGATTTCCCCTGAGGAAGGGATGAAACACCTGCTCAAATCGCTTCAGGCTCGCCCAGAAGGTTGATGCGGTGGGCCAGGCAACCGGCGCCGAATCCGTTATCAATATTGACCACCGAGACTCCCGGGGCACAGGCATTGAGCATGGTGAGCAGGGCGGCCAGCCCCTCGAACGCGGCGCCATAACCGACCCGGGTGGGTACCGCGATGACTGGGCAGTCCACCAGCCCGCCGACGACGCTGGCTAAGGCTCCGTCCATTCCCGCCACCACAACGATCACCCGGGCCTCCCGTAAACGGTCCATTTTATCCAGCAGGCGGTGAATTCCCGCCACACCTACATCGTACACGGTTTCGACCCGGCTTCCCCACAACTCGGCGGTGGTGACCGCCTCCGCCGCGATGGGGATATCCGCGGTCCCGGCGGTGAGGATCAGAATGTGCCCGACCTTTTCCCGACCGGGTTCTTGGGCCATCGCCAGTGTCCGGCCTTCTGGATCGTAAACGGCCGCCGATGGCAAGCGGGACTGGATAAGGTCATACACCTCCGGCGAAAGACGGGTCGCCAGGATATCGCTCTGGGCCATGGTGTTGATGAGAGTCAGAATTTGTTCCGGCGTTTTGCCTTCGCAGTAAATCACCTCCGGTATGCCGTTGCGCAGAGACCGATGGTGGTCCACCTTTGCAAACCCCAAATCTTCGTACGGCAGATTTTTTAGACGCTGGTAGGCCTCTTCCGGCTGGATTTTTTTGTCGTAGAGATCCTGGATCAATTGGTGCAGGGCTTCGCGGTTCATTCCAATCCTTTGATGCCGGTAAATTCTGAGGTGGTCTCGACGTTCATTAAAGCCTGCAGGGCTTTTTGCGGAGACTTGCCCTGCTGGACGACCTGGTAGGTCTCCTCGATAATGGACGCATGGATATCGAATTTGTTTTTGAGTTGGTAAGCGGATGTGACGGTGCGTATTCCCTCGGCGACCATTTTCATGCTGGCGGTAATTTCTTTTATTTTCAAACCCTGACCCAGTTTCAGGCCTACCGTTCGATTGCGGCTGAGGTCTCCCGTGCAGGTCAGCACCAGGTCGCCCATACCGGATAGCCCCATGAAGGTTTCCGGCCGGGCCCCCATGGTGGTTCCAATGCGGGTGATTTCCACCAGGCCGCGGTTGATGATGGCGGCACGGGTATTCAATCCCAAACCCAGGCCGTCCGAAATTCCAGTGGCAATGGCGATGACGTTTTTGAGGGAACCTCCCAGTTCCACTCCCATCAAATCGGTGCTGGTGAACACTTTCAGTGTGTCCGTATTGAAGAGAGACTGGACCCGTTCGGCGGTTTCCTGCCGAGAGGCCGCCGCAACAATCGCCGAAGGTTTGCCCTGTGCGATTTCCTTGGCGAAGGTCGGTCCCGACAAAGCGGCCAGTGGATTCGGAATCGATTCCTGAATAATTTTATGGATCGGCAAAAGCGTTTCATTTTCGATCCCTTTGCTGGCATTGATCACCAGACAGTCCGGATCCAGAAATCCTTTTAAAGCATTAAGGGTATTTCGCAGGACGTGAGTCGGAACCACCAGAACCAGAATTTTTTTGCCGACCACCACTTCCTGTAAAGAGTTGGAGGGGCGGATACCCCCGGGAAGTGGAATGCCCGGAAGATAAACTGGGTTCTCCCGGTCTTGTTGCATGGTGGTGCACAGGTCTTCCTCATAGACCCATAGGTCAACCCGGAGTCCCTTTCCTGCTAAATGAAGCGAGAGCGCCGTGCCCCAACCACCCGCGCCAACGATTCCGATCTCTAAAGATGGATTTATCATAGAGTTTCAACAAGGTATAATTCAGAGAGCATTCAGGAAATGCAAAAATTTACGACTTCGGATCTATTTTACCTGATTTCGAGCATGCAAATGCCCTTGTGCCCCGCAAATCTTTGTGATTAAATCAGACAACTGAAAAAAAAGGTTTATTCCCGCTCCCGGTTCAAATTATAATCCACAATCATGTCTCAAGAAACCAAATTAACAAGAAAAGACCTGAAACAACCGGATCAGTTTCTGACGACCAGTAATGAATTTCTTATTTTCATCGACCGGTACAAAATTATCCTGTTGAGTGTGGTGGTCGGTTTGTTCCTGGTGTGGGGGGTATACCTGTTTCTGTCCAATCAGCAAAAGGCGGAAGACCTGGCAATGGAGTCGCTTTATTTTCAAATGCTCCAAAAAGTGAAGGAGAGCAAGGACTCATCCGGGGACGAACTGATTTCTCAATTGGACTCGCTGTTCCAGCAGTTCAAGGATGGCCATCAAAAATTAAGGGCCGGGTTGCTGGTGGCGGACACCCAATACCTGAACCAACGATACGATGAAGCTCTGGCGTCTTTCATAATGGTGCAGGACCATGCCCGGCCGGGAACCCTCAATAGTTTTCTGGCCCAATCCGGGGCCGCTCATTCCTATGAAGCCCAAAAAGATTTCAAACAAGCCATTGCCCAGTACAAAAAAATTATTGAACAACCGGGAGGGTTTCCCCTATTCTATACCTATCTGGGGTTGTCGCGCTGTTATAAATTGTTTAACGATCCCAAAAATGCAGAACTGATTTTGCGTGAGATGCAAAACAAGTTTCCCGATCATGTCGGCCTGGACCGGGTCAATTATTCGCTCAAACGGTTGGAAAGTCCGGCATAACTTCATGAGTTCTTTTATGAGTCCCTTTAAACGCAGGGTCCTCTGCGCAAGCATTTTTGTCCTCCTTACCGGTTCAATTGTTCTATTCCATCCCAAGGCCACCCTGGCCGTCCCCTTTATCAGCAAAGATACCGAATTGGCCATGGGTCAGGAGGCAGACCGGGAGGTCATCGCCTTATTCGGATTGTACCCGGACAAAAGTCTTCAACTGTATGTGAATGATATCGGCCAGAAACTGGTGTCCAACCTTTCAGACCGGGAGTTCAACAGGTATTTCTTCAAGGTCGTCGACAGTTCGGACATCAATGCATTCGCCCTGCCGGGTGGATATATTTACGTCACCCGAGGAATTCTGGCCATCATCAATAACGAAGCGGAGCTGGCCGGTATTCTGGGACACGAAATCGGTCACGTCACCCAGCATCACGCAGCCAAACAAATCGTGCGGACCATCGGCGCACAGATTCTGGCCATCGGGGGCGCCATCGCCAATCCCAAAAACGCGGGTGAATGGCTGGTGGTGTCGTCACAGATGTTCAACCAGATCAATCTGGGATACGGACGCGATGCGGAATTGGAGTCCGATGCCCATGGCCTGTTGTCCGCCTACCACGCGGGATACGATCCGCGCAGTATGGTCAATTTTTTAAACAATCTGCGCCAACATGAAATGATGACCGGCCAGGCTTACCACAGTTTTCAGGCCACCCATCCGGAAACCAAAGAGCGGATTATTAAAACCAGCAGTTTATCCCAGGCCATCATCAACCGGGCCGACCGGAAAGTGATCCAAAATCGGAAGGTCTATCTGGCCCATGTCAAGGGCATGGCTTTCGGAGGGAAAAGCAATCAAAAAGATCGAAGAAACTTCAAAAAGAAGCATATTGATGTGTATGAAGTTCAGCCCGGAGATACGTTTGCCAGTATCGCCCTCAAGGAACTGGGGGACGAAAAGGAGGATCTGATGATTGCTATTCTGAATGGCATGCGTCTGAAGGATACGCTCCAGCCGGGCCAGTTTTTGAAATTGGTCCGGCCAGGACTTTACCCCAGGGATAAAACGCTTCAAATTCAACCGGACGAAAAGTCAACTCAATGATTTTTAATGTGAAATGGCGGAATATCTGGATTTGGACAAAACCTATACCGTGCATTTGAATGAAAAGGGGGAAGTCTGCAACCGGCTGGTCCGCGGGACCCGGGTGATGCCGGTCCAGCGGAAGGGGGACTGGATAAAAATCACCTGGAGAAAAGGCAAAAAAAAAGGCTGGATTTTTTGTCCGAATCCCTGTATTAAAATCACCTGAA
>JAPUGN010000239.1 GCA_027298165.1 Nitrospinota bacterium | reverse complement strand
CAGAATCCGGTCGTTGGCGCTTTCCAGGCCAAAGAACAGCATGATGAATCCCGCGTCAAAAACGTCCTTGAACAGGTCTTCGGTTTCGATGGTGTCGGCCTCGAACTTGATCATGCCCAGCGCCTTCAGGTCCACCTTGTGCTTGAGCAGAGAATAGGACATGCGCTTGAACGCGTTGGGCGAGATGGCCTCGTCCGAGAATGTGAAATAGCGCGTGCCGTAGCGTTTGCCCAAATAATCCAGATCCAGCGCCACGCGCTCCTCATTTTCCTTGCGGTAATAGGAGTCATAGATGTGGCTGTGGGTGCAGAACGTGCATTTGCCCCAGTAACAGCCGCGGCTGGCCATGTACGGCAGAACCGGGTAGGGCATCAGGTATTTGTCGAGGGGCAGTTGGTCGAACGTCGGCCGCACCAACTTGTCGTAGGGCAGGGACTCGGCTTTGGCGTTGGTGACCACCTGGCCCTGATCGAGATGCGTCAGGTTCGGCACTTCGCTCAAAGGGCCGCCGGACTTTAATTGTTCCACCAGCTTCCGTAGAGGGTATTCCCCTTCGAACTGGATGATGCTGTGGAATATTTTTTCGAACAGCACCTGCTTGTTTTCCAGATTATTGGAATGCCGGGTGAACACACTGCCGCCGATGACGACATGCAGATGCGGATATTTCTTGCGGAGCAGGCGGGCCAGGGACAGCCCGGCGATCATCTGCCCGACGTGAATGATCGAAATCCCCGCCAAACCGTACTCGTCCCAGTTCACCTTCGGCATAATCCGTTTCTCAAACAAGGTGATGTACGGGTTGGTGACCGAATCCGCGGTGGCGCGCAGGATGCCCTCCAGGTTTTCCTCGGGATTGTCCTGCATGAAATACGATTCCAGGTCCACCTTGGTGGGGTAATACGCGTAGGAGACCAGCTTCATCGCCACCTTCAGAGTGGTGTAGGCGCGCTTGTAAACCGGGAACTGGAAAAACGAGTCCTCGTTGCGCAGTGCGTCCTTCGCCTCCTCCACGCCGGAAAGGATGGACTCCAGATAATCGGTGTCGCCCATGATTTCCCGGTACACGGATTTGATCTCGTTGTCCTGTGGGGTATAGGCCGGCTGGTTGAGCCTTCCGCGGATGATCTCCAGGCACTCCTCAAGATAGCCGCGGCTGAGAAAAATATCATAACTGTCGATATTGAAATCGAATTGATCCACCGCGTGTCCGTGGTGCTGCAGATAGGCCGATAGGGTGGGCAACGCCAGATACGGCTGGCTGGGAAACCATTGCGGTGGAAATATCAGGGCAGTTTTCATAACAGAACAATCGGCTAAATAAGTGATATTGATGAGCTTCATCATAGTGGAGAGCCTGGTCATCTGTCAATCGGAGGATTGGCAATGAGCCTATTTGACGTTTTGGGGGGCGGGGCCTAAGAATTTGGGAAGTAAAGGATTTTACAAGGAACACGATTGTGAAAAACCTGTGAAATTCCCGGGCCTTATTGTCTTGACACCTTTGTTCATAAACCTATATAATTTCCTCGATTCCATAAAAATCCGTCTAAACCGTTAATTTTGAATAAATTTACGGAAGCACCCCGGGGTCTGACCGTTTTTTGAAGGAGAAGAGCATTGAGTGAACAAGAAACCAAGAGTGAACAAGAAACCAAGAGTGAACAAGAAACCAACACCGAAGAAGAAGTAGATAACGCCGAAGAAGCGACTAAAGAAGGCGAAATCCAGAGAACTGAAGACCCCATGAGGGACCTTTCGGAACTGGACAAGATCAAAAAAGAGCTGGAAGCTGAGAAAGCCAAAGCCGCCAAGGAG
Source organism: Nitrospinota bacterium (assembly GCA_027298165.1). GTDB lineage: Bacteria > Nitrospinota > Nitrospinia > Nitrospinales > Nitrospinaceae > SZUA-226. The sequence goes on along the minus strand of JAPUGN010000239.1, from coordinate 7,130 downwards.
TTAGAGGAGGGCGAGGAGGATCAAGAGGACCTTCGTGAGGTCGATTACCTCCAGAAACTCGTCACCCTCTCGGTGCAGTTCGACCATAATGTGGGTGTGTTCCTGATGGCCGGGTACATCGACTGCGGCCTGAAATACAACCATCAGCTGTCGGAAAGTTATCTCAAACATATGGGTTCCATCCAGGGTTTCCTGCGCCTGTTGGAAAAAGTGGACGGGGTGACCCGTGAACTGGTCACCAAAGACTGTATCATCCGTCTGCGCAACGTGGTCCAGGATATCCACAAAGGCCTCGTCAAGCCATTGTTCAAAGAGGTCGGCCTGATGAAGAAAAAACCCACCATGGAAAATCTGGACAACTTCAAACGCGAATGGAACGAACGTCTGAATGAATTGCAATCGGCCTGCGATTTTGAATACCAAATTCTGGATGTGAAAAAGTTCTGGGTGGAATAAAATCCGAAGGTGGGCGCAGAAGGGGAATTCCATCCCAGAGATGGACCCGCCTTGAGGTTCTTTAAGGAGCCATGAGCCCGAACTGTGCGGAAGCCTTCACCGGCTTCCGTTTTCGTTTAAAAAGAAACCTTAGAAGTGACCCGGGTCCCTTGCCGGATGGTGGAGATTCGGGCCATGGGAATATAGAAATGACGCAAGATCAGGAAGAACCGGGTCCCGAGGACCCCAAAGACACTGAAGAGTCGGTTGGTACCGAAACTCTGGAGTTGGTGGAGCGTGACGAGGAGCTTCTTCCCGAAGAGCAACCGAAATGGGCGGATGTCGATCACTCGAAATTGTATGTCTGGGTGGCGGATACCGACAACAACCGTATTCAGAAGTTCGATGGGAACGGCAATTTTCTGTTTCAGTTCGGCAAGAAAGCTGGCGTCCGGGCGCCGTATCGCGAAGGCGAGTTCAAAGGACCCTTCGGCGTCGCCGTCGACAAAGAGGGTAATGTCTGGGTAGCGGATACGGGATGTCACCGCATCCAGAAATTCGATGAGGAAGGCGATTTTATTCTGTCGGTGGGAAGCGAAGGCTGGGGACAGGAAAAATTTTACTGGCCGGAAGCCATTCTCGCCGAACCCATGGGAACCATTCTCGTGGCGGATACCCACAACCATTCTATAAAGCGATACGACGATGACGGTGAATTTGTACTGGGGTTCGGATTCCCCGGTGACTTCGACGGCTTCTGTAAATTCCCCTCAGGTATGGCGGTCGACCAGGAAGGCCATATTTATGTGGCCGACCGGGACAACCAGCGCATTCAGATTTTCAACGAAGAAGGCCAGTTCCTGTCCAAGTTCGGTGAGTACGGGTTCGAGGAAGGTCGTTTCAACTTTCCCTGCGACCTGACCGTCCGCAACAACGGCACCCTGCTGGTGGTGGAAAAAAGCCAGAACCGGATGCAGTTGTTCGACCGCGAAGGTAATTTCATCAGGGCCATCGGCGAATTCGGAAAACGCGACGGCCAGTTCAATTGTCCCATGGCCGTGGTCGAAGATCCCTACGGTTTTGTGTTTGTCGTCGACACGCTGAACCACCGCATTCAGAAGTACGATCCGGATTTGAATTATGTATCCAAATGGGGATCAATCGGCGACGAGGAAAAACAATTCCACAACCCCTCTGGATTGTGCCTGTCATGGGAGCCGGACTGGGCTCCCGCGGACGAATAGGATGAGCAATTAGATGGCAACACTCGGCAGGCGAATGGCAGCAGTGTGGCGGATATTTACCCTGGCGGTATTCCTGGTGACGATTGCTTCCGGGCTACTTTGGGCGGAAGGACCGGCAGACGCGGATCTTCAAAACCTGAAAGAAGATAAAACGGATTATGAGTTTGGCGGACAGATTCTGACGCTCACCGAGCCCCAAACGGATGTTGTTCCCACTTCCGACAACCCCCGGTTTCAAGACAATCAAAACGGAACCGTGACCGATCTCGAAACCCAACTGATCTGGTTCCAGCTCGACTCGTATCAAGTCCGCAAGCAGTGGGTCAACTGGCACAAGGCCCAGGACTATATCCGCGAACTCAATAAAACCAAATTCGGGGAAGCCGCCAACTGGCGACTGCCCACCCGCAAGGAATTGGCCGGCCTGTTCGATGAAAAGCTGTCCGTTTCCTGGAACTATTACTGGACCAAAAACGAAGTGCATATCGATCCCATTTTCGGCAAGAGCCATTGCTGTTACTGGACCAGCGAGGAAGCCAAGGGAGACATGGCGTGGGGGTACAATTACATCCGCGGCAAACCCTATTTGAGCATGAAGGGGGGCATCCAGCACTCCCTCAGCGTGATTCGCGCGGTCCGCGATTCGACCGATGCGGAATTAGCCCAGAAATGAACCTGAGGCCGAGAGTGTTAAAAAAATCATGAGTCCCGACGACCAAGAAGAGGAAAGCCCCCTGCCGGAAGACCTGGCGGCCGAACACGAAGCCGATCCCAACGCACCCGCGGAAGAGGACGACGACGCGGCCGTTGTTGAGCATGAAGTTGTTGAGCATGAAAAAGAAGGGGAAGAACTGGCGGAGTTCGATCTGGAGGCGCAGATCGAGGAATTCCGCGCCTCTCTTGAGGAAGAGCCGGACAACTGCATTCATCATTACAATCTGGCCGAAGCGCTCGAAGAGCTGGGCGAGCGGGAAGAGGCCCGCGCCGAATACGAGCGTGCCCTGGAATGCGATACCGAACAGGCCTTCCACGCCATCATTCATTATGGAGTCGGCAATTTGATCTTCCATCAATTGCTGTCCGGAATTCAGTCCGTGGTGGTGAAAAGCTCGATCGGTTTGCATTCCGCGCACAAGCCGGGGGATTCCATCGTCGAGGTGTATGAAGAGGATTACACGGTTCCGATCGAACATTTTAAGAAGGCGATGGAGTTTCTGCCTCAGTTGAAGGCGGATGACGAACTGGTCGACTACATCAGCAAGGAGGCGCCGGGGCAACTGGCCAACATGTATTACAAATGGGGGTCAGACCTGATCGACAAGTCCCGCCAGATCGCTCATTACGGGGACGAAATCAAGGATGTCCAGAAGGCTCTGAAGCTGATTAAAAAAACCCTGGAAATCGATCCCAGTCATTCCCAGGCCAACCTGATGGCCAAGTACGCCAAGAAAATGCTGGCCGAGGGATGGAAGTCGTTTGACGAATACGGATTCGAGGCCAAAAACATCGAAGGATTGGGTTAAGCTAATTGAACTTCAACTTTAAGATTGGAGCAGGTCAATTATGGCCGATATAAAAAAACTGATCAAAACCCATCTCACCACTGATGGGCAGGTGCTTAATCTTAAGGCCAAATACATTCGTGAAGTCGGTGCGAAAGAATTGTCGCAATGCGAAGAACTGTCCACCCTGCGGGCTTTGGATCTTTCGCAAAACGACATCGGGGACAATGGCATCAAGGCCATTGCCGAGTCGCCGGTGTTTTCCAATCTCAGGACACTCAATTTGAAGTCCAACCGGATTACCGACATTGGAGCCGAATATCTCGCTCATTCCACCACCCTGACCAGTTTAAAATCCCTTCAACTGGTGGTTAACGACCTAACCGAGGAAGGGGAACGGCTGCTGATGAACTCCACCCATTTGATAAATTTGACTTCCCTCAGATTCCAGGTCTGATGGGAGTCCGCCCGGGGAAAACGGGGCCTGGTTGTAACTAGTTGATTTTAAATGGATTATTTTTTAAATGTTATGGTAAGATTTAAACCTTGACTTGATATGCCGGTTTTGCTAATTTTCCCTGCATACGAGACTAGTGGTAGGTCTCCGCAGGGGGGCGAACCATGGCGCAGTGTTTAAGGTGCGGGATATGAATGGTATTCAGAAGGTTCCCGGATTTGAAAAGAGTTTTTGAGTCCTATCGACTTTGGTACATATATAAAAGTAGTGTTCTTAAAATACCACCAATTTGAAAGGGGGAGCACAATGGTAAGAAAATTAATTGCCGTCCTGTCCTTGGCTTTCGTTCTGTTGGCCTTTACTTCTTTGGCCCTCGCCAATGAATCAGCGGTTAAGCCGGGGGGACACAGTGTTTGTGAAAACGCCTCGTGGATTTTCTACAACACCAGTGAGACCGATGCCACCACGGTAACATTTGATATTGGCCCTTGGGGCTACAATTGGGGCAAAAAAATGACAAGAGTGATTGCTCCCGGCGGCTATCAGGCTGGTTCGATTGCTATGAGAACCGACTTTTGGAACAAGGGCCCGGGTATCATTGTGGTGAACTGTCAGCGTCAGCGCTTTGATCGCCATGACTGGAAAATCGATCCGGGTTCCGGTAAAACGTATCAGACCGATTACCACATGGACCATGTACAGCCGGGTACGTACATCGAGCCGGGTCTGGGTCAGCCGTTAGGCACCGAGCGCGGTATTGCCGGTGTTACAGGCCAAAAGTCTGAGTCCTACCGATAAGACAAGTACCAGTTTCAAGTACGAATAAAGCCGGAGGGTTTCGACCTTCCGGCTTTTTTTTTGAACCGAATGGGCCGGGAGGCTTATCTAAATTTTAAATGAATTGAATGATCCGATATTGAGAGGCATGGTATGGAAGAACGGTTTGTAGACAACGGGGACGAAACCATTATGGACCGGAAAAGCCAGCTGACGTGGATGCAGGACGATTCCTATAATGTGTTCAAGAGATTCCTGGTCTTTAACGCCGCCAAGAAATTCGTCGCTAAAATGAATGATGAAGCTTTCGGTGGACACAGCGACTGGCGGATTCCCAGCAAGGAGGAAGCGCATTCCCTGTATTACCGGGAAAAGGAGAAGTCCATACAGGATAAATACGAAATGACCCTGTATATCGACCCTATGTTCAACGAGGGTTGCGGTTACGACACCTGGACCACCAACACCCGGGGGAAAATCACCGCCTATGTGTTCTCGTTTGCCAGTGGCACGGGAGGCCATAAAGAGGTGGACGACACCCTGGATACCAGCGTCCGACTGGTGCGGGGCACCATGGATGAGGCGGCCAAAGCCACCCTCGGTAAAATTCCTCCCAAGAGAGGCATGATCATCAGCGAACAGCGTTGATTTTTAAAGGTTTTGCCCATCGGCGGCCCAGAGGGTTTTGCGCGGTTAGGTGTTGATAAATAAATGTGTGGGTGATACTTTAACGGTAAACTTTCTTAAAATTTAGGGTGTTAGCGGGCTTGGCTTTTTTAGGGGTCAGGCCGACTTGAAAGGTCTCAAGAACCCAAAACGAGAAGTTGGTTTTGGGTTTTGGTAATTATATGGCGGAATTAGAACAACTGTTTCACGATAACGGCGACGGAACCGTAACCCAGGGTGAGGAAGATCTGGTCTGGGTCAAAAGGGATTCCCGGCAGGAATTGGGCAAGTGGCTCAATTGGGACGAGGCCAATGCCTATCGGGATGCCTGTAACGAGCAGAATTATCTGGGGGCGAACTACTGGCGCCTGCCCACCAAAAGCGAAATCCGGGGCCTGCTCAAGACTCAGGAGGTTTATGCAGAGCTGTTCCTGAAACTCCCCGCTAAAAAAGAGCGGTCTGTTTCCAATTATCAAGCGGGCGGAGAGTGGAGCTACTGGTCGTCGGAAACTCGATACGACTCCTATGCTTGGAAATGTTATTTCCCGGTCGCGAAGGAAGTGTGTGTGGATCAGCAGGTCTCGACCACCGGCACCTCGGTCCGCCTGGTGAGGGACGCCTGAAATCATAATCCGCCGCATTCATGAACGCGGCGATAAGGAGAATCATCGTGCCCAAGGAAGAAGTCCAGGACGACCCGTCCGAAAAAAAAGAAACTCCCGAAGAGGAAGCTAAAGTGACCGACGCCCTCGACGACGATTTCGAAGATGAAGCGGGCTTCGACGTCGATGAGTGGATCGTCGACGACGACCAGGAGGGGATCGAGGACGATCAAGAGGAGGAGCCGGCAGGCCCCCAATTTGTCGACAACGCCAACGAAACCATCAGCGATTCCAAAATGAATGTGATGTGGAAAAAAAGCGACTCCTTCGCCGATTTCAAGTACGGTATCAACTGGTTCGAAGCCAACGATTATATCGAGGATTTGAACGAGAAAAAATTCGCGGGTTTCGATGATTGGCGGCTGTCCGGGTTGGAGGAAGCCAAATCAATGTTCTCGTTTTCTGTGTCCAACCGGGACAAGGACGACGCCGAGATTCATATCGATCCTTTATTTGAAAACGGCGGCGGGCACAACACTTGGACCTATGAAGAGAAGCCCGACTATCAGCAATACGCCATGACGTTCAGTTACATCACCGGCAACGACATGTGGGACCACAAGGACAACGAGTTTTGTCATGTGCGGGCCGTCCGGGATGAACAGAGAGACACCTGGGAACCCGAATGGCGGACCGAGACTAAAAAGTTCGATAGATAACAATTGGTTTGCCGAATGGGGCTTGGAGGAAGGTGGTGTCATGAGTCATTTTATGATTTTTGGAAAAGATGATTGCCCCTACACCACCAAGGCCTGTCAGGATTATAAAAAACAGTGCAAATCCTTTATCTATATCAATGTGGAAAACAATCCACAGGGGCTGGAGAAAATGCTGGAATACTCCAACGGGGATTACGTGATTCCGGTGATTGTCAACGTCGATGAAGGAAATGTCGAAATCGGTTACACCGATTAATGGGAGATTACGCTATGGCGGACGAGGAAACCAAACCGGTTGTTCAGGAACAGCAAACCGACAAGCCGGAGGTCATCGAGGAGGGTCCCAAACGGTTCGTGGGACACGGCCCTCTGGTTGTTCAGGACACGGTGACCGGGCTCTACTGGCTGAAAAAGGATTCCTGGCAGGACAAGGGAAAATATTTCAACTGGTACGAAGCCAAGGAATTCGCGGAAAGAAAGAATGTCCGTAAAATCGGTGGATTCGCGGACTGGCGCCTGCCCACCAATGATGAAGCGGCCACTCTTTACAACGAAGAATGGAACAATACCGGCAAAACCGGAGAAACGGTTCATATCGATTCCCTGTTCCCCGAAGGGTCCTTTAAAATGGAGTGGACCATGGCGGACACCTCCACCCGGCGGCCCCGGTTCGATTTCGTTCAGGGGCAAATCGTCCAAGCCGATGAGTACGCTTTCGGGTCCGTGCG
>JAPUGN010000238.1 GCA_027298165.1 Nitrospinota bacterium | reverse complement strand
CCCAGATGCACCATGTTGACGTCGAAACTCTGCGCTATGGGAATGATCAGCGGTACCATCACGATAATGGCCGAAAAGATGTCCATCATGCAACCGACGACCAGCAGCAACACATTGAGCACGATCAGGAAGGTCAACTGGTCGTCGATATAGAGTTTTATAAACGCCAGGGCCTGCATCGGCACCTGCTGGTCCACAAGGTAGCTGGTAAAGCCCATCGCCGTGCCCAGAATGATCAGGATGGTCCCGACCAGCACCATGCTGTTGACCATCAGTTGGGGCAGTTGCTTTAAGGGATGAATGTCCTTGTACACCCAGGTTTCGATGACCAGCACATACACCACCGTCATCGCCGCCGCTTCGGTGACGGTAAAGATACCGCCATAAATTCCCAACAGAATGAGAAAGGGCAGGGGGACCTCCCAGGCGGCCTCCCGCAGGGCGGCACGCGCCTCCTTGAAATCGAAGGGCACTCTTGGGATTTTGAATTTCGTGCTCTTCCACATGCTGTACAGGCTAAGAATCCCGATAATCAGAAGACCTGGCACGATTCCGGCGAGAAATAAATGATCGATGTTGACATGCGCCACCACACCGTACAAAATCAGGGGCAGCGACGGCGGGAACAGCAGGCCGAGACTGCCGGAGGAGGTCATCAACCCCAGCGAAAAATCCTTGGAGTATTTTTCCTTCAGCATCAACGGGTACAACAGGCCGCCCAGGGCGATGATGGTGACGCCTGACGCACCGGTGAACGCCGTGAAAAATGCGCAGGCCACCAGTACCGCCATGGGCGTGCCGCCGGGAATGCCTCCCAGATAGCCCTGGGAGAGGCGGGTCAGTCTCTGCGGCGTTTTGCTTTCCGCCATGATGAAACCAGCAAGGGTGAACAGCGGGATGGCGATCAGCGTCGGGGAACTGGCGACCCTGTACAACTCGATGAATATGGCCGCCGAGTCGATTTCCGCATAATGGAATGCCACCAGACCCGCCAGGCCGATAATGGCAAACAGCGGCACACCCAGCAGGGCGAGGATGATGATGGCGGCAACGATGAGCAATGTCATTCGCGGTTCCCGAGTTGGACGGATTCATCCAGCATCCGCAGAAAAAAGCGCAGTGCAATAACAGCAAAGCTGAATGGAAGGATGGTTTGAAAGATCCAGGCAGGCAAACCGAGAAAGAGAACGCTCGGTGACTCCATCTCGAACTGGACAAACTTCCAGGCGGCCACGGTGAGAAACAGGCTGATCAGCCCAGCGGCGAAGTCCACCCCGATCTGCAGAAAGGGTTTGTAACGGGCCGGCATTAATTGCGGCAGAACGTCGATCGAAATATGGCGGCGTTCCCGGACCGCCAGCGAAGCCCCTAGAAAACCCACCCACAGCACCAGTTGGCGCAGAAAGATATCTGTCCAGGGAATGCCGGTATTGAAAAAATTTCTGAGAAGGACTTGGCCGAAGGCCATGAATACCATCAGAAACAGCAGAAAGATAAGCAGTCCCGACTCGGTTTTGGCCAGCCATTCGTCGAATCGTTTGAGGGTGCGCATGGGTCGGACAGGGGGCGAGAGGTTTCCGACCGGGGGGTATCGGGTTACCCGGTCCGGGCGTTGCTGACTTGGTATAATAAAGACTTTAATTGGCCGGCTCAATAACTTATTATGGCCTCTTTTAATTCATGAGGTCTCCTGTGAAAAAGGTCGGAGGGGGAGTATTGTGGAGAGGGGGCGTGGTCTTGCTGGCCGGGGCGGCGCTGTTGTTGGCCGTTTCGTCCCAGGCCGGGGAACCGGAGGGTATGGTTTTGATCCCGGCGGGAGAATTTTTGCTGGGAAGTCCCGAGGGCAGGGGCCGCAAAGATGAGCATCCCCAGCACCAGGTTTATCTGGATGCCTACTGGATCGACCGGTATGAGGTCACCGGCGGCGATTTTGAACGCTATCTCTTAGAGAACCCCAAACAGCATCCCACCGTGACCGGGTGGCACGGCCGGCAGGCGCGGCCGGGTATGGAACGTAAACCGGTGATTGGCCTCACCTGGAAGCGGTGTCGTAATTACTGTCTCTGGCGCGGCAAACGCCTGCCTACGGAGGCGGAATGGGAGCGTGCCGCGGCCGGAACCCACCACCGGACCTATCCCTGGGGGGAGGCACTTCCGGATGCCGGCAGGGCTCAATTCAACCATTGTTGTTTTATTAACAAAGGTGATATTCTTCGGGAAGTGGGCTCGCTGGAGCCGGGAAAAACCCCCGAAGGCGTGTACGAGATGTCGGGAAATATTGCCGAATGGGTGTTCGATTGGTATGATGCGCGCTATTATCAAACCAGCCCGGACAAGAATCCCAAAGGGCCCCCAAAGGGGAAATATCATGTGATTCGGGGAGGGGCCTGGAACAGCCTTCCCGATTATATGCGGGTTTCCCACCGGTACGGTCAAAACGATGGGCAGGATTTTTACGGAATCGGCTGCCGGTGTGCACAATCGCATAACTCCAGGAAATAAAACGTACTGTTTTAAAATAAGCAATGGATAATCTGGAAGCAAAAATAGATACCTTCATTCGGGACAAGCTGTTTTCTCTCATTCAGGAAAACGCGGTTCGTATCAAAAAAACCACGACCAGATTCACCCAACAAAACAAGAAAAATACCCTGGACCACTGGCAGGTTTTGTACAACAGCTATGATAAGGTGTTTCGGGCCATGCCACGGGAGATTTTGAGGGTGGAACGGGAAGTGCGTCTGAAATTTGTCAGTAGGGTGAGCGAGGACCGGGTGGTCAAACTTAAGACCCTGATCAATGCGGAAGCGGAATTGCTTTTCCTGAAAATGACGAAAGAGTACCAGCCGCAATTTGAGAGGCTGGGCCATGGCGCGGAATTTAAAGAGCGGATCGAAAAGTCCCGGATAAAACTCAGCGAAACCCTCGATAAAAATATCCAGAAATGCCTGGACGCCGTCAATGGGGATACCGTCCAGGCGAAAAAAGCCACGGTTGAGGATCTCATACAACTGTACAACGTCAAAGAAACCACTCTTCACGAAATTAATATCATTGCTCCCCTGCAAAGCATCAATGCTGCGTTGGCTAAGGTCAATGGAGACGCCGGCCTGGTGGAAATCCTGGAAAATCTACAGGACGGATTCCGGTATCTTTTTCAAGATATTCAAAAGAATCGTTCCAGCGATGTGGAATCCATGGAATCCCGTAAAAAATTAAAAATGGAAGTGGCGCGGGACACCATGACCGTTCGTGAAATTGTTGTCAATTCACAGCCCTTTTTGGAACAACTGGCACTCCCCGAAGAGAAAAGAAATTCCGAAGTCATCAGGAAATCCTGGACCATTTTTTTTGAGGTGCTTGAAGGCCGGGGAGGGCGTTGGGAAGCGGTGATTCCGAATTTCAAGCCGCTTTATGAATTCATGTGCGGTAAGGAAGGTTGATATGAAACGAGTTGGAGGTTGGCCGTCATCTTGGGATTTATTCATCCGCTACCTGTGTGTAGGGGTTCTGTTGACGTTTATCAGTGGTTGCCTGAGCATTAATCTGACTCCCCAAAAGGGACCCTTGAAGGAAAAAACCGTTTCCGGTACCCGCGGCGATAAAGTGTTGCTGGTGGATATCAAGGGAATGATTTCAAATAAAAAGACGGTGTCCTCGCTGGGAGTTGAAACAGAATTGGGAATGGTGGACCGCGTCCGCGAAATTCTGAAAAAGGCGGAACAGGATGACGACGTCAAAGCCCTAATGCTTCGAATCAATAGCCCCGGGGGCACGGTAACCGCCAGCGATATTATTTATCATGAAATAAAAACGTTCAAGCAAAGGAAGAATATCAAAGTGTATGCCGTGGTCATGGATCTGGCGGCTTCCGGCGGGTACTACATCGCCCAAGCGGCCGACCGGATTTTTGTGCACCCCACTTCTCTGACCGGCAGTATCGGGGTCATTGCTCTTAAAATGAATGTAAGAGGGCTGATGGACAAGGTTGGAGTGGATTTCGAAGTCATCAAATCCGGAGACCATAAGGATTTTCTGTCTCCCTTCCGACCGTTGACAGAGAACGAACGGAAAGTGTTTCAGGAAACGATCGACAGCTTGCATCAGAGGTTCGTTTCCACTATTGAAGAAAACCGGAAACAATTGAGCCGGGATGAAATCAATAGACTGGCGGACGGACGCATTTACACTTCCGAACAGGCTTTGAAGGCCAAGCTGGTCGATCAGGTCGCCTATCTGGATGAAGTGGAAGATTTTATCCAAAAGGATTTAGGGCTGGGTGCCCTGCGGGTGGTGATGTATCACCGTTCCGGACAGTACAAAAGCAATATCTATTCTTCATCCCATCCTCCCTCGATCAATTTCAACTGGATCAATTTGAATTTTGTTCCCGATACCCCCGAGCCGAATTTCATGTATATGTGGATGCCCTGATCCCTCGCCCCCTTCAGAAGTCCTTTAACCCCCTTATGTATTAATAGTTAGCATTGTGCGTGGTTGACGAAAGGGGTTTGTTTCCTTACCATAAATATATCAGATTAAAATTGCCTATAGTCTAATCGGACTTGAAAATCAGACATCTATGGACTGGATTGAACACGGGATTCGCATATTAATCGCTGAAGACGATCAGGACGATTTGTTTCTTTTCAAGGAGCTGATCCTCGAGGGTATTTATGAAGCGGAGCCCAAGGTGGAGCACGCCGCCTCCCAAGAGGGTATCGTCAAAAAATTAGAAGAGTCCAGTTACGATCTGGTTTTTCTGGACTATCGCCTGGGCGAGTGGGATGGTTTGGAGATATTGAAAAGCCTTCGGGAAACAGGCCACACCCTTCCGATTATCATGTTGACCGGCCAGGGGGACCAGGAGACCGCCGTTCAAGCGATGAAGTGTGGTGCCAATGACTATCTGATCAAATCCAATCTTTCTGCAGAATCACTTTCCAAGGCCATCCGGCACGCCATTAATTTATCGAAAGAAGAACAGCAGAGAATCCGGGCGGAAAAACACCTCACCGCTCAGGGAATTCTGCTACAGGGAGTGTCTGAAGCCGCGACCCGTCTGTTGACGGTGTATGACCATGATTCCGCCATTCGGGAAGCTCTGGGGATCGTGGGCAAAGCCGGGAATATGGACCATGCGTATATATTCCAGGATCATCCTCATTCAGAAACCGGCGAGGGCGCTTTCAGTTTTAAATATATCTGGACCAAGAAGGATGACAAGCGAATCCCCGAAGGTCTGAATGATTTAACTTATTCCAGCCTGGGTTGGAATGAATGGGTTAAAGAAATGGGGATGGGTAAATCGATCAGCCATGTGGTCAACTCGACGGAACAGGCCTCCCAATTTTTTAACCTGCTTGATATCAAGTCCTGTGTTCTATTGCCGATCAAGATCGATTACATTTACTGGGGTTTTATTTTATTCATAGACAGCCATTCCTACCGAACCTGGACGCCGGATGAAGAATCCATTTTGAGAACATTTTCTGCCAGTATCGGTGGTGAAATCAAAAGAAATCGCGATGACCAGGCGTTTCGATCCATCGTGGAGGGCACTTCCGCGCAGACCGGCAACGAATTTTTTCAGTCGCTGGTGCGCCATCTGGCTTCCGCCCTGCCGGCCCGATGCGCCATGGTCAGTGAAATTACGGATTTGCCCGAATCGAAATGCCGGATTATTGCGGGCTGGAATGGTGAGGAGTTCGTGAGCGATCATCCCTATGAAGTCAATGATACGCCTTACCAGGACCTTTTGGGCGGGATGATCAGTTTTTATTCTGATGGCGTGCAGGATGTTTTCCCAAAGGAAATATTTTTAAAACAAATTGGCGCCAAAAGCTACGCCGGTGTTCCGTTTTTTAATTCGGCAATGGAGGTGATGGGCCACCTTGTGGTTTTCGACCGCAGGGCGATGCTCGACAAAGAGCGAACCATATCCATTTTACGTGTATTCGCCGCCCGTGCCGGCGCCGAACTGGAACGGCAGCGAGCGGAAGAAACCATCAAGAACATGGCCTACCACGATGCGTTGACCGGCCTGCCCAACCGAATTTTATTGATCGACCGCCTTACCTTGGCTCTTGCGCATGCCCATCGTGTTAAAAAGCGATTGGCGATAATGTTTCTGGATTTTGACCATTTTAAATTGGTCAACGATAATTACGGGCATGCCGTTGGCGACCTGTTTCTCAAAGAAATGGGCCGAAAACTTAAATCCGTTCTCCGGGAAGAAGATACTGTCGCTCGCCTGGGTGGAGACGAGTTTATTCTCCTGCTTTCCGAACTGCATGACCGAGAAAACGCCGTAATGATTGCCAAAAAATTGATCGGACTGGGTAAAGAACCCCTGAACCTCGAGGGGAATGAGATCATACCTTCATTCAGCATCGGGATATCGCTGTATCCTGACCATGGGTCCGATCATGAAATCCTTCTCAAAAAAGCGGACGATGCCTTGTATGAGGCCAAACGCAATGGCCGCAACGGATACCAGATGGTGGAATAGAATTTTCCTTCTCATAGGAGTTGCAGGAGATCGGGTTGCCGATCCGGCTATCTTCTTTACCGTCAATTTCAATTGGATCAATTTGAAATTCGTTCCCGACATCCCCGAGCCGAACTTCATGTATTTTGGATGTCCTGACTTTCCGCCAAGATTAATAATTCTCATAAACCATTTAAAAATAGTAGTTCAGCCGCAAGCCTAGTTGACGACGGGTGCGGATTTCCTTACCATAAATACATCAGAGTATTTTCTCGATTTGCCGATATAGGCTAAAAATAACTGACTCCTATGGGATTGACCAAATACAACGACATTCGCATTTTAATCGCAGATGACGATGAGGACGATTTGTGGTTTTTCAGGGCATTAATCTTTGATTGGAAAGATTGGGATCATTATACAAGGCGAAATGACAAAGTCACGGTGACTGTGGATTCCGCTCGCACACGAGAAGGTATTCTCGGAAAGTTGGCAGAATCCCATTACGATCTTTTTTTCTTGGATTACCGTTTGGGGGAATGGAATGGGTTGGATATCCTGAAAGAGATCCGGGAAAAGGAATACACGTTTCCCATAATCATATTGACTGGTCAGGGAAATCAGGAAGTTGCTGTTCAAGCCATGAAGTTAGGCGCCACAGATTATCTGGTTAAATCGGATCTCACACCAGAAGGCCTTTTTAAAACCATTCGGCATACCATTAATTTGTTTAGGGAAGAACAAAAAAGAATTCGGGCCGAAGAATCCCTGAGAAATCAAGGACTTCTTTTGCAAGGAGTGTCCGAGGCCGCCATACGACTCCTGACAGCTTATGACCATGAATCCGCCATCCAGGAAGCATTGCAAATTGCTGGAAAAGCAGGGAGCATGGACCTTGTTTATATCTTTCAGGATCATCCTGATCCAGAAAGCGGGGAAGGTGTTTTCAGCCTGAAATATTTTTGGCGTAGTGAGGGTGGAAAAATTTCCACTGAAGGCTTACGTGATTTGGCTTATACCAACCTGGGATCAGACGAATTGATAAGAGAATTGACAATGGGGAAATCCGTCAGTCATGTAATGAATTCCAGCAATTCGGCTTCACAGTTTTTTCAAACCCAGGGAATCCAGTCATGCGTTTTGGCGTCTTTAATTATTGACCATACCTATTGGGGGTTTGCGTTATTTGCCAACGGTCATTCCAGCCGAGTCTGGTCCCCCGGTGAGGAATCGATATTAAAAACCTTTTCGGCCAGCATAGGTAGTGAAATCAAAAGGAATCGCGATGACCAGGCATTTCGATCCATCGTCAAAGGGGCTTCGGCGCAAACCGGGGACAAGTTTTTCAAATCGCTGGTGCGTAATTTGGCTTCTGTTCTACCGGCCCGATGCGCCATGGTCAGTGAGGTTTTAGAAGGCCAGGACTCGAAATACCGAATCATAGCGGGATGGAATGGGGAGGTGACGAAAAAGTTCTTTTGGAAACAGTTTGTCAGCGATCTCCAGTATGAAGTGCCTCGCACACTATATGAAAATCTCCTGAGGGGTAGTGTCAGTTTTTATTCCGATGGTGTCCAGGAGGCGTTCCCCGATGAAATCTTTTTAAGGGAAATAGGCGCTAAAAGTTACGCCGGTGTTCCTTTCTTTGATTCTTCCTTGAATGTGATGGGGTATCTTGTGGTTTTCGACCGCAGGCCGATGCTTGACAAAGAACGAACATTATCTATTTTAAGGTTATTCGCTGCCCGCGCCGGCGGCGAACTGGAACGGCAGCGAGCGGAAGAAACCATCAAGAACATGGCCTATCACGATCCGTTGACCGGCCTGCCCAATCGCATTCTGTTGATCGACCGCCTTACCCTGGCCCTCGCCCATGCCCATCGTGTTAAAAAACGTTTGGCGGTGATGTTTCTGGATTTTGACCATTTTAAGTGGGTCAACGATAACTACGGTCATGGCATGGGTGATCTCTTTCTCAAGGAAATGGGGGAAAAGCTTAAATCCAACATTCGAGAAGAAGATACCCTGGCCCGTCTGGGGGGCGATGAATTTATTCTCGTACTGCCCGAATTAGAGGACCGGGAAGACGCCGTGATCTTAGCCGAAAAACTGATCGCTCTGGGTAGAGAACCTTTGAATCTTGATGGGAATGAGGTCAGATCGTCGTTCAGTATCGGAATTTCTCTCTATCCGGACAATGGCACCGATCACGAAACCCTGCTCAAAAAGGCCGATGATGCCTTATACATGGCCAAGCACAAGGGGCGGGACCGGTACCAGTTTGTAGGATAAATTTTTCTTTGCCCCCACTTCATTTACCCGATAAAATACATTTTCTATTAATTGCAAACGGACCGGAGTGGTATGTTTCCCATTGTGTCATTGAATATAGGAACCCCGCGGGAAGTCCGTTATGGCGACGGCCGCAAACTCAAAACCGCGTTGCAGAGAAGTCCCGTTGAGGGAAAAGTGTTTCTGGACCTGCTGGGGTTTGAGGGGGATCAGGTTGCCGATCCGATGAACCATGGCGGACGGGATAAAGCGGTCTGTGGCTACCCTGCCGATCATTTTCCATTTTGGAGCCAGGAACTTTCGCGGGATGTGCTTTACGCTTCTTTTGGAGAAAACCTGACGCTTCAGGGATTGACGGAGGATCGGATTCATATCGGGGACCGCTTCCGGATCGGCGAGGCCGAAATTGAATGTTCGCAACCCCGGCAACCGTGCCATAAGCTCACCAAGGTGATGGAATATCCAAAAATGGCGGCCCGTTTACAGAAGTTGGGCTATTGCGGTTATTATTTCAGAGTGTTGAAACAGGGATGGATTCAAGCGGGAATGGCGTTGGAACGGATTCATACAGACGCCGCCGGCATTGCGGTGGTGGATGCCCATCACCTCATGTACCGGGACAAAAATAATTTTGAGGCCATCGAACAACTTCTAGAACACCCGGCGCTTTCTGAAAGCTGGAAAAACTCGCTGGGCAAGCGTTTGGCCAATCGTAGAACCTGACTTTAATGAGCTCGCTTGTGTGTCGATCATGAATGATAAATTTCCACCGCGAACCCGGGCCTCTTGGGCGGCTTGGCTGAAGGACGATCTCCTCGCCGTGGAGGTGGATGAAGCCACTGCCGTGGCTTTTTGCGGTCATCTCGCAGATTTGGGAGTGCTGAAAAGGGAAGGGGAGGATAATTGGCGGATCGCTTCGCCCTTCACCGAATCGGCGATTTCCATCCAGGAGCAGATGGAGCAACGATTGAACGTTCTGGGTGCCACCGAGCAGGGTTTCGCTCTCCATTATTTTTTAAAGCCTTCTCCTAATACCCAAAAAATCGGGGAGTCCGGGAAACCGGAGTCCTCGAAGGCGGGCGACAACCCGGAAAGCAACGCACGGCTTTCGGATCGTCCCACGTCCAACCTCAGTAATCTTCAACTCGTCAAAAAGTACGGACGCCAGGTGCAGTCCTTCGTCGACCTGGAGAAAAGTTTTACAGACAAACTGTTGGGCGAACACACGACCCTGAAGGAAGCCCGCAAAATGTTTAACTTTATATTGAGCCGGATGAAACAAAAGACCGAGCCCCGTCCCTGGGAACAACTCAGTCGTCGGCGTCACAAATAACCGAAGGTTGTCCCTCATCTCCCTCAATCAGGAGCAGCATCTATGAGCAAACAAAACCTACTGGTCATCGGCGGCGGGCCCGGCGGATACGCCGCCGCTTTTATGGCCGCCGACCGGGGAAAGCAAGTGATCGTCATCGATGCTGAAGACCAGTTGGGGGGCGTCTGTCTGTTGCGCGGGTGCATTCCTTCCAAAACCCTTTTGCACCTCGCGAAGCTGATTTCCGAAGTCAAACACGCTCGGGAGTGGGGTCTCAATTTTGGAGAGCCGAACATTGATCCCAACCGTATTCGCGACTGGAAAAATAAAGTAACCGGTAACCTCACCGGAGGACTGGCCCAGCTCTGCAAACAGCGTGGCATTCAGCGGATACAAGGCCAAGGAATTTTCCGGGATTCTAATTCCGTATATGTGGAAGGGCAGGGTTATATTCCCGGCGATAAAGTCCTCATCGCCGTCGGGTCGCGGCCCATTATTCCCAAAGGCTGGGCGAGCGTGGGTTCCCGCGTGATGGATTCCACCGGCGCCCTGGAGTTGGAGGACATTCCCGATCGTCTGCTGGTGATCGGCGGTGGCTATATCGGCCTCGAAATGGGCAGCGTGTATGCCGCTTTGGGGAGCCGAGTGACCGTGGTGGAAATGACTGGCGACCTGCTCCCGGGAGTGGACCGCGACTTGGTCCGTATTTTACAGGCCCGGCTGAAAAAAGAATTCGAGTCGATTCACCTGAATACTCAGGTCACCTCGATTAAGGACACGGGTGCCAGACTGCAGGTTGTTTGGAAGGAACCCGGTGAAACCCAGGAGGTGGAGTTCGACCGCGTTCTGGTTTCGGTGGGGCGGCAACCGAACACCTCCGGCCTCGGCCTCGAAAACACCCAAGTGGAAATGGATGAAAAGGGATTTATCAAAGCTGATGAGGAGGGACAGACGGCCGATTCTTCCATTTTCGCCATTGGCGACGTGGTGGGTGGGGCCATGCTGGCCCACAAGGCTTCTCATGAGGCCAAAAGGACCATCGGCCATCTATGCGGAGATTCCCACGGCTTCAGCCCTCCGGTGATTCCTGCCGTGGTGTTCACCGATCCGGAAATCGCCTGGTGCGGATTGACCGAAACCCAAGCCAAAGAACAGGGGATCGAAATCGCCATCGCGAAGTTTCCCTGGGGAGCCTCCGGGCGGGCTGGCACTCTGGGGAGAAACGATGGTGCGACCAAATTGATCATCGATCCCAAAACCGACCGTCTTCTCGGGGCGGGTCTCGTTGGGACCGGGGTCGGGGAACTCATCTCGGAAGCCGTCCTGGCCATTCAACTGAAAGCCACCGCAAAAGACCTGGCGGAAACGGTGCATCCCCATCCTACACTTTCGGAAACTCTCATGGAGGCGGCGGAGATGTATCTGGGCCGGTCCACCCACCAATATAAAAAGCCTCGCTGAGTCCGCAGGGATTAAATGTCGATCACGTCATCATCGTCCGGTTTTCGGGACGAACGGGATTTTGGAGATGGGGGTCGCGACGGAGAACGGGGAGGAAACGGGTAGTCCAGAGGTCGTGGGGTTGGGGGGCGGGGAGTCCGGAACAGGTTGATAACCAGAGTGACCAGCCCGCCGACCATCGCTAATATCAGAAAGGTGATCCCGAACAGAAACAACAGGACGATCCCCAGAGAAATCGCCAGAAACAGGCCGATTTTGGTCCTCAGAGGCAGTTTCTTGATATTATGTGTGGTGAAAACAAACATTTCAGATCGAGCTCTCCTTTGGTTTATAATACACCCAACGGTCTTTTAAGGAAATGAAATGAGTATGGATATTTTTATCATCGAATGTCCCGAATGCGGCGTCAAAAACCGGATCAAAACCTATTCGGCGGATCGTATTCCGGTTTGCGCCAAATGCCGGACGCCGCTGGTGGACGAGGATAAAAATGAAGCTCATTCCCGGTATTCCGAAAATCTGAAGAATTTTTACAATTTGCCCGATATGAATGCCCGGGATCCCGAGTGATTTGGGTCCGTACACAGCAGTGAAAATTATTTTCAACCCGAAATTTTATTTAAAGGATTAGGAAGAGATTATGGATGAAGCGGTTCAAATGATCGATCAGATTTTAAAAGAGACGCTGGATGCCACCCACGTGGACATCATCGACGAAAGTCACCTGCACCGGGGACACAAAGCCGCCGGGGGAGGCGGGCATTACGCGGTCACCGTCGTTTCCTCGAAGTTTGAAAATACTAATCTCATCGACCAGCGGCGCCTGGTGTACAGCGCGCTGGACGACCAAATCAACGGCACACCTAAAGTTATCCACGCCCTGCAGATTAAAACCCTGACGCCCGCCCAGTGGACCGAGCAGACCGGGTCCGCCGCCTGAAGAGGATCACTCCCGGTAGATTTCCAACTCTTCGCAGTTTTTGAGGTTGGCCGACTCCGTCAGCGCCTTGATGCCCTCCGGAGAAAACTGGTTTTTGTATAAATCCAGCTTGATCAATTTCTTGCTGTTTGCCGAATCGGCAAATGCCCGCGCCCCTTCGTCGCCGATCACATTGCCGAACAGCGACATTTGGGTGACCTTGGGCAGGTTGGGCGAATTGGCCAAAGCCACCGCCCCCTCATCACCGATTTCATTGAGATTCAGGATAAGGTTCTCCAGATTTGTCAAATATGGGCATTCCGCAACGGCTTCCGCCCCTTCATCGCCCATCTGATTTCCTGAATACGTCAGCACTTTAACCTTTTGGAGAATATCACCCTTGGTGAACACCTCCATAGTTCCCCTCAGCCCGATATATTTTTCGCGAAGACTCAGCACCGTGCCGTCTTCACTCAGATTTTCCTTGATGAGATCATCAATGCGGCTCATTCCTCACTCCTTACAGGTATATTAAAATTTCACGGTATCGTTTGAAGGCCCTATCATATCAATTTCCAGTCTCCCTGGAAAATAAAAAACCGGTACGGGAACCCCGTACCGGTTGGAAACGTTGAGTGAAAGTAGAAACGCTATAAAAGAGGATCAAGGAACAGTCCATCGGCTTTCCACCGTTGGATTTCTTCCTTGGTGGGGACGGGCGGCACCGGTTTTTTGGCGGCCCGCTTGTCCAGCGGATCGTGAAACGTGCGGGAATAGGCTTCCGCTTTCCATAGGTACAGATGCGGGAAGATCATACCCCATGGCGCCATCGCGGTGGCATCGACGCCCCGGGTGACGCGCTTGTAATACAGCTCATCCGGCCAGTCTTTGAGTTTTAACGGCATATGGTCCGGCATTTTAGTGGTGTCCATGTTGTCGGGATCGCGGAAATCGAAAGCTCCTGTCATCATCGGAATGCCGTTGGCACCATGGCAGACCGCACAGTTGAGCCCCTCGGTGGCCGGTTCCTTGCCTTCATAAACCACCTGGCCTTCCGCCAGGATTTTAGGATCGTCCCACCAGGTCCATTGATTGGGAAATTTTCCTTCGACGGGCATATGAGTGGGATCGCGCATGGTTTTCAGATACGACACCAGAACGCTCAGTTCGTCTTCGCTCAAATCCTCGCCATAATAAGTCGGCATGGCTCTTTTGGATTTTTTATCTTCAAATCCGGGAGACTGGTTTTGGCGGGGATTCAGAATTTGATCCTTAATATAATCTTCCGAATACAGGCCGATTTGTTTCGATCCCAGGTTCGGGCCACGGTCCGAGTTGCCCTCCCAGAATACCTTGTGGCAGTTGAAGCACTTGTTGGATTCAAATACATCGCGACCGGCGGCAATCACTTCCGGCCCGGCCAGGCCGCTCAATTTGACCGGCGGCCTGTTCAGCTTGGCGAGTTCGATTTCCGGACTGAATTGCGGCAGATGCGTGGTAATCGCGATGAACATGATCGACGCCAGGGCATAGGTTGCCAAAAGGCGGATGGTGGTGTGGACCGCGCCCTTTTCCAGTTTCATGGCTTTCATATCGAGGATGACAAAGAAAATCAACCCGACCACTGCGAAGGCTACGAATTCAATCTGCCACCAGATCGGGAAACCATAATGGCCAGCCGTAAACCAGATGATGATGCTTAAAACCACGATTACGGGAACTTTGGAGATGATATTTTTTAAAATCCCTTTTTCTTTGAGCGGGGAGGGAGATCGAGTCAGCAGGATTCCGTAGGCCAGGGTCAGGATACCCAACGCTCCCCCCATGGCCAGCGGGGTCATGTCGAAAAAGATGCCGGCCGCATACCCGAAGGCGCCTACGGCTACAGAAATGATCAGTATTTTTCCAATTTTATTCATAATCGATCCAGAAACGGTTGCAAAAACCTATTCGGCCATTTGCGGTGCCGCCATAGGGGCCTCTTCAGCCTTTTTGGTTTTAGGATACTTGATTCCCAGCCAGACGATGGCAGTCATGATAATGAAAAAGGTCCATACTATACCGGTAATATATATGCCCGATTCCGCCAGAGTCGGTGCATACTTTTCGGGGGTTACGTCTTTAAAGACTTTGTAGATGTGCCAGTTCATTCGGGACAGCTCGCGTATGGTTCCCATCCAGCTCATCAACCAGATATCGGTGAATCCCATGAAGATTAGGATATAGGGACCGAGGGGATTGATCTTGCCCCAGGCGATTTTCCCGGTCTGTGTGGCAATCGTGTAGAAAATATAGTTGATCAGCGTCACTGACACCAGGGCGAACGCGGCGGTGTTTTTCGAGATCATGAGGGCCAGAAACGCCAGGTTGTCCGGCAGAACCATGGCATCGTTCATTCCCGGTTCCGGCAGCATGGTGGCGAAGAAACGCCGTGGCGTGAACCAGATGGTCGCCGCAATCACAATCAATACGAAGCCCAGCTTCATCGCCGGGAAAAACCGTTCGGCGTTTTCGATGCGCTTCATGCTGACCCACATATAAATATTACTGGCACTGAACATGATACCGACCAGCAGGCCCTGCATCAGCATGAACATCGATTCACGGTCGGACATGATGTACATGCCGATGGTGGCGTCGTACTGGTAAATTTCGCGGACGAAGATGTAGCCCATCGCCGGCAGGGGGATCATGAACATGACGCCGATGAAGTTCCCCATGTAGCCGACCCAGTCATAGTATTCTTTTTCCTTCGGGTCTTTGGACCACAGGTACATATACGCCGAGATGATCCCGACCATGAACCCGCCGAAGGTGCCGTTGCCCACCAGGCGGTGGTAATTGAGCGGCATCCACGTCATGGTGGCGATGCGGTCCCACTCCGTCATCGTGGTGAACAGCTCAGCATAAGGCTTGGGCGGCGTCTGCATGAAGGTGGCCGGTCCATCCAGCGCACACAACAGAGTCAATCCCAGAACATTCAGGATCACTCCCAAAACAATGTGCCGTCCCTTTTTATTCGATTTGTTCAGCGGTTCCCAGGAATAGACGTAAATGTACAGAACGATGGTTTCCAGAATGAACAGCGTGGGATACCCGATCATAAACAGAACGGGAAAGGCGGTGACCAGGTAGGAGATGAAATCCTTGTACGCCACCATCATGATGAACAGGAATAATCCGCCGGTCAGCGCGGTGAAGCTGTAACAGAAACCGATGACTTTGGTGATCTCGTGCGCCAGGCGCTCGAATTTGTAATCCGCATCGGAAAACATGATGGTGGTGGAAAGGAAACCGCCCACTGCACCATTCAGAAACGCCAGGATAATTGCGGCCGTCGTGGTGTGATCGATCGGAACCAGAAAATAGGCGAAACCTGTCCCGATCACCCCGCCCACTACGGCGGAGACTTTGCTGTTCATACAACGATGGAAATAGTTCAGGAAACTGACGACCAATGAGGCGAATGCGCAGGCCCATAATCCATAAAGCACGCCATGATGAATGTCGATGATAATTTCGCCGATGATGCCGATGATCACCCCGATGAGGATTCCCATGAACACATTGGTCAAAATAACCGCCTTGCGGACCCCCTGGGTCCGGCGCGCGCCCATCACTTCCATGATGACCACGAACATCGGGCAACCCAGAATGAAGGAGGCGAACAGGATGTGAAGTTGAGCCGCCCCCCAAACGGCTTTCCGGTTACCGAGGCCGGGGAAA
>JAPUGN010000237.1 GCA_027298165.1 Nitrospinota bacterium | reverse complement strand
GCCGTCCGCCCAGCAGATGAAAATGAATGTGTAACACCGTTTGCCAGGCGCCCATCCCCCAGTTGAGGACCAGACGAAAGCCCGACATTTCGAGATCGTTTTCTTCGGCCAGAAATTTGGCGACAGTGAACACCGACCCCATCTGTTCCTTGTCCGATTCCTCGATTTCCATGAGGGTGCCCACATGTTTTTTGGGAATGATCAGAAGATGGACGGGCGCCTGGGGATTGATATCCTTGATGGCGATGAAATGCTCATCCTTGTAAACGATTTCAGAGGCTTCATCTCCGCTGGCAATTTTACAGAACAGACAGTTTTCCAAAGCAACCTCCTTGAAGATGAATGTCCAAGGGTCTTCCCATGGCTCTTAATATACTCCGGCCCCCGAACGAAGCCAACCCTAAATGCCGCATAACGAGGCACTCACAGGGATGCCGTTATCCCTGTCACGGCACGTGGAAATTCAATCCGTTTGGACCCGATTTATCAGCGGAAATAATTTTTGCCATCGAAGGGTTCCTGCAAATCCATGCGGCGCAGGTATTCCTGAATTTCCTTTTTGTAGGAAACGAAAGGATCCAGCATGAGGAAGGGTTCTTCTTTATTGAGGCGGAATCCGATCCAGTCGATCAGATAACCGGTCTGGCATTCCAGCAGGGTTTTCACCAGCTCGCCGCGGCCGTCGGCGCGGGTGCCCTTGGGGGCGCTGGACATCGCAAACCGGATGGCTTCGTCGGAGGTTTTGCGGTGGGCGTCGCCGTTTGCTTCGAGGCCCCAATACAGGCCGTGCGCTTTGTTGAGGTTATGGAACTCCAGATCGAGACTTTTGATCCACGGGTCCTGCCATCCCACGTTTTCCGATTTCATGAATTCGGTGAGCAACCAATACTTGCTGGCCCAGTCGACGCGCCCGATAAGGGCTTCCGGCCCCTTGGGCATATCGGTCAGCACCGATTCCCAGGCCTCCAGCACCCAGTCGGCATCACTGGAGGAGCCGGCCAGATATTTCTTGCCGGCCTGTAGCATGCCCCACTGCAATTCCAGGGCGGTGGTCGGCTTGCCGTCGCGCAGAGTGATCTCCCATTTGAACTCGGGATCGCGGGAAATATCGCGCATGGTATCCACAGAGTTGGAAAGAATCCATTCCGGATTGGCCACGCCCAGCTCGATCAGCTCCATCATCAGAGAGGTGGTGCCCATCTTGAGGGCGCAGGCGAATTCGCTCATGTTGGAATCGCCCACCAGCAGATGAATGCGCCGGTACTTGCTGGGATCGGACAACTGTTCGTCGCGGGTGTTGACGATGGCGCGATTGTACTGCACCCACCGGTAAAATTCGTTGGGGATGTGATCGGCGCGCTGGGAAATCTGGAAGTTGACCTTTTCCTCGTCCTTGCGCGTCTGATGGATGTCGTCCCAGTCGCGGAACGGTTGCGGGTTGCAGGCGCCGGTACGTCCCGCGCCGGCATAAATCTGGCGGGTCACCAGAAACGACGCCAGCAGGCGCAGGTTTTCGCGGTTGTCAAACTGGAACGCGCGGCTGACAAGATAATTCTCGTGGCACCCGAAGGTGGCGTTGGTTTCCAAATCGACGTTGTTCTTGATAAACGCCACCTGCTCCGACCAACCCAATTCCTCAAGGGCTTTTTGTACAATCTCATCGCCGGCGCGGTCGAAGGTGATCAGGTCCACCAGATTGGAGCATTCCGGCGATGCGTATTCGAGATGGCCCATGTCGAGATAAATGCGGCCGCCGTTGGCGAGGAATCCACCGTTGCCGGGCGGTTCGTCGTTGGCGCGGTAATGCAAGTCGAGCACGCCCTGCTTCTGGTCGAAGATATGGTTTTTAATGCGGACCGCGACGTCGATGGGGCCGTATTTGAAATCCTCTTCTTTGATCAAGAGGCCGTATTCGGTTTCGATTCCGTATATTCTGCGTTTCATGTTTATTTCGCCGCCGCTATTAAAGGTTCAATTTCATCCGGGCTGACCCTACGGTACAGGGCCTTACGCTCGGTGTCCGTGGAAAGCACCGCCGCTTCCAGCGTCCATTGATCGAACGCCTCCGCCAGACCGACCGGCTTGTCCTCGTCATCTTCGGATTCGGACGCACTCTGTTTCTTGCCTTCTTCCCACAGGCGGCAGGCCTCTTTTAAAGCCTTCTCCAGCGGAAGCGCAGCAAAATCGGTTTGCTCGATCTGTTTTTGAATCCACTCCGACTCCTTGTCGTTACCGGAGATCACCGCTCCTTTTTTGAACACCTCCGAGTGTCCGTCGTAATTGAGCCAATAAAACACCGGCAGGTTGTCGAAATTGATTTCGGCAAACAGCAGTTTGACCAGATACGGCGCCCGCATGACTTCTTCGAAATTCTGTTTCATGGCCGGGGCGATTCCGAACTGGAGGAGCCGGCCAATGGTAACATCTTTATCAGACCGGTTGAACCCTTCGAGATGCGCCATGTCCAGGAGCGTCATGCGCAGACGTTCGACATCGGCGGGATGGCCAAGGCTACCGAGGGCGATGCGGTCGTACAATTCAAAAATTTTTCCAGGCTGGGCGGTAAACCCCATCATCAGCGCTCCGTCCTTGTAAGGAACGGCCAGCACCGGCAGGCCTTTTTTCAGTTTCTCCTGAACATAACTGTGGCGGGTGGAAATCGCTTCCATCCAGCGAAATGGCTCGTCGAACATCCTCAGTTCCTTTTCATGGATATCTTAAACAGGCCCGCCATTTCTTCATCGGGAAAGAACCGGTAACCTTGCTCGGTGATACTGGCGATGATGGGATAAATCTGGTCTTCGGGCCGGGCCTGGCCGGTAGCCGAGTCGAACTGGGCGGCGGTTTGCAATAGCCGTATGGCGAGCAGGGCCGCTTCCTCCAAGGTCCGCTTGGCCAGAGGCTTGGCGCCCCACAGGTCTTCATACTCCAACACTCCGCGAATGACCGGCGACCCGGACCCGGTAGCGGTGTGGGTCTGGATTTCAAACTGGGCGCCCAGCATGTCGTAAAAATAAATATAGGGTTTTTTCTCTTTCAAATCGTACAGGGAAAAAATGGGGCTCACGGCACCCACACCCTGCAGGGCCAAACCCATGTTGTCCTTGAGGAGTTTTGACAAAGCCCGGATTTTACCTTCGGTGCTGAGCGGTTGGAGTTGTGACCGCCGGAAATACTCGAAGTTGTGCGACAGGATGCGCGCCATTTCAAAAGCGGTGGCCGGAACGCCCGCGATGGCCATCAACGAATGATCGTCAATGGGAATCACCTTATCGCAACGCTCATACATGATGGCGTTGCCGGCGGTGGCCCGCCGGTCACCGGCGACGATCGCTCCTTTATTAAAATGAAACGCCAGCACGGTGGTCCCCTGAAGCAACTTGGAGGCATCGACCGGCTCTATTTTAGTATTGGAGTGGGACCAGGCATAACCCGACCGGTTCAGCAGGTCGATGAAATCGCCGGGGCCTTCTATGGTTGATGGAGACCCGTTCATTGACCCGTTCGCTGTTTGTATTTTTCTGATTGCTTCGGGTCGACTTTTTTCATGCGTTTCAATAAATCGTCACGTCCCGGCCTGGAAACATCAGGCCGACTGGGACCGTCATCTTTCCGATCCGGCGTGGATTCCTTTTTTTCTTCCCGTCTCAGGGGATCATTCATTTCCATGCAAACTGCTCCTTATTAGAATTAAGCATCCGCTCAACATCCTCCGGGAGGATGATGTCGGTCAAGTCCAGAGTGTCACCGTTATCAAACTCGATACCGGTCCAATGTATTTTTTTAATACGGTCCAATTCACGATCGACCATCTGCCCGCGGATTTCAGCGCGGGTTCCCTTCGGCGGCGTGTCGAGCGCTTTTTCGATCCGCTTTTCAGGAATCAGACCGGTCACCTCACCCGCCTGTTGCATTCCATAGTAGAGCCCTCTGTCGGGATCTATATTATGATACTCCAAATCCACGCTTTGCAGAACGGGATCCTTCCAACTCAACCCTTCTGCTTCCATAAAATCGTTGAACAAGCTTTCCTTGATGGCCCAATCGATCCGGTCCGCAAGTTTTTCCGGCTGATGCCTGAGGTCGTGGAGGGTGCGTGCCCATTCGCGGCTCACCCATTCCGACTCCTGCGGGTCACCATCCTCCGCACCTGAGTTCCCGGCCTGTTCAAGATACCACTCTTGAATTTCCAGCGGCGTGATGGTCTTGCCCGATGTTTGTTTCAGGGCCACCTGGCCCGTGCGGTCCCGGGAAACGCGCTTGATATCGCTCACCGGATCGGCCAACTCGATGGCGGGCGGCAACCGCTCCTGATCAATGACGGCCAAAACCTGCCGGGTGGTGCCCACCTTCAACGCCGTCGCATAAGGCGACATATTGGCATCGCCGATGATCAAGTGCAAGCGCCGGTAATCCTGCGTCGAGGCGTGCGGTTCATCGCGCGTGTTGATGATGGGCCGCTTGGTCATCGTCTCGATGCTCAATAAACTTTCGACAAAATCGGAACGCTGGCTCAATTGCAAACCGTAAAAAGGCTGGTCGTTCCTGCCCTCCCATCCGATTTTTCCAGCCCCGGCAAAAAGCTGTCGGGTGACCATGAAC
>JAPUGN010000236.1 GCA_027298165.1 Nitrospinota bacterium | reverse complement strand
GAACTAGAAAACCTGAACGCCGCGTTTGCGTTGATCCGACTGGACACCCGGGTGTACCTGATCGGCCGCGGCCGTACGGAAGAAATCAACGTTGCGCACGTGTTGCGCGAATTCGGCGGCGGCGGGCATGCCAACGCCGCGGCCGCCAGCACCCGCGACCTCACCCTGGTCCAGGCCCGGGAAAAACTCATGGCCGTTTTGAACGATAAGGTGGAGCCGCTCCAGCGCATCCGGGAGGTCATGCACCATCCGGTTATTTCCGTGAACGCCGGCGACACTCTGGAGCAGACGGAAAAAAAGATGACCCGCTTCAACCTCAACACCCTTCCGGTAATGTCCGGTAAGAAGCCGGTCGGTATCATCACCCGGCAGGTCGTGGAAAAAGCTCTGCACCACAAACTGGCGCGGGAAAAAGCCGAGGAAGTGATGATCCACGAGTTTTCAGTCACCACTCCGGAGGCTTATTTCAAAACCGTCATCCCGACCATCATCGAGGACAAGCAGAAGGTGGTTCCGGTGGTGAACCCCAAAAACGGGCATCTGGTGGGCATCGTGAGCCGCGGCGATTTGTTGCGGATTCTGCACCGGGACCTGACGCCGTATGCGGCCGGTTCCTACGCGCCGCTTCTGGAGCGCGGCCAGGGTGCGGCCAAGCAGATCAAAAGCATGATGACGGAGAGACTGCCCAGGGAAATCATGTCCCTCCTGAACACCGTCGCCGAAGTGGCCGACCGCATGGGCGTGTCGGCTTATGTGGTGGGGGGATTCGTGCGCGATCTGCTTCTCCGCATCGATAACTTCGACATGGACATCGTGATCGAAGGCGACGGCATTAAATTTTCCCGGGCTTTCGGAAAAGAACTGAACGCCAAGGTGGTGAGCCATCAGAAATTCGGGACCTCCGTGGTCAACCTGCCGGACGGGTTCAAGGTGGACGTGGCGACGGCGCGGACGGAATACTACAAGCACCCGGCGGCTCTGCCGACGGTGGAGAGGAGTTCCATCAAGTCCGACCTGTTCCGCCGGGATTTCACCTTCAACAGCCTGGCCCTCAAACTCAATGGCAAGGAGGCGTTTACCCTGCTCGACTTTTTCAACGGCCAGCGGGATTTGAAGGACAAGGTGGTACGGGTGCTCCATAACCTGAGTTTCATCGAAGACCCCTCCCGCGCATTCCGGGCGGTTCGGTTCGAGCAACGGCTGGGGTTTCGCATCGGCCGACAGACCGAGGCGTTCATCAAGAGCGCAGTGAAGAAAAAATTCATCGAGAAGCTGAGCGGCGCGCGGCTCTACAGCGAACTGTTTCTGATTTTAAAGGAACCCTTTCCGCTGAATTGCCTGCGGCGGATGAAAGAACTGGACCTGCTCCAGACCATTCATCCCCGGGTGCTCCGGCAAAAGAAGGATTTCGATCTGATCGAACGGGTGCAAGAGGTTTTTTCCCTGTCGCGCATCGTGCATCTCGTGCAGGAGTGCGAGAATGGATACGTGTTCCTGCTGGCCATGCTGTTTTCGCTGGACGGACGTGAGGTTTCGCGGGCCGCCACGCGGCTCGGTCTGTCACAGAAAATGCGGCGGCGGATTCGCGCAGACTTGGATCACTGCAAATCGCGCCTCAAATCGCTCAAGCGGAAATCCAAATTTCAGCCCAGCGATATTTACAATCTGCTGGACGATCTTTCGTCCGAAGCAGTGCTGTTGCTGATGGCGGTTTCCGGAAGCGAGAAGATCAACAAAAATATCCTGCTGTATCTGACCGAATATCATGAATCGGCCCAACTGTCGCTGACCGGAAACGATTTGATCCATATGGGCATCCAGCCGGGCCCGGTGTTCAAGACGGTGTTTCAAACCCTGCGGGAGGCCCGCATCAACGGCCTCATCCACTCGCGGGAGGAAGAGATGCAACTGGTGCAGAATCGTTTTCTGGGAGCGTAAGTCCGCGCTCCGTTTCCTATCGTAGAAAAGCCCAGGAGATTCCCCTCGCATGCCTCGTTTCAACGATGCCCTCGACCGGTGGTTCAAGATCAGTGAGAATCGGAGCACGGTGGGGACGGAAATGCGGGCCGGGCTGGTTACGTTTCTGACCGCCTCGTATATCATCTTCGTACAACCGGCCATCATGACGCAGGCGGGCATGGATTTCGGTGCGGTGATGACCGCCACCTGCATCGCTTCCGCTATCGGGTGCCTCATCATGGGTCTGTGGGCCAACTACCCGATCGCTCTGGCGCCGGGGATGGGCATCAATTTTTACTTCACCTTCACGGTGGTGCTGGGGCAGGGCATCAACTGGCAGGTGGCGTTGGGAGCGGTTTTTATTTCCGGGATTTGTCTGATCCTGCTCACCCTGCTCCGATTCCGTGAAGTCATCATCAACAGCATTCCGGATGATCTTAAAATCGGCATTGCCGCCGGGATCGGTCTGTTCATCACCTTCATTGGGTTTGTGCAGGGCGGACTGGTGACGGACCATCCGGCCATCCTCGTGCAACTGGGGGACCTCAAGAGCCTGCCCGCCCTGTTCACCCTCGGCGGGGTGATTGTGATCGCCGCGCTTCTGCAGAGAAAAATCAAGGGTGCCATCCTGATCGGGTTGGCGGGAATGGCTGTCCTGGGCCTGCCGTTCGGGTTGGTGGAATACCAGGGCCTGATATCGGCTCCGCCTTCTCTGGGGCCCACTTGGATGCAACTCGATATCCTGGGAGCACTCGATCTGGGTCTGCTCACCATCGTCGGCGTGTTCCTGTTTGTGGATTTATTCGACACCGCCGGAACGCTGGTGGGCATCGGGCACCAAGGTGGATTTTTGAAAGACGGTCGACTACCGCGGGCCCGGAAAGCGCTGATGCCGGATTCGGTCGGCACCACCGCCGGGGCCATGCTCGGCACCTCGACGGTGACCTGTTACATCGAAAGCGCCGCCGGGGTGGCGGAGGGCGGGCGCACCGGGCTGGCCAGCGTGATCACTGCCCTGTTGTTTCTTTTGGCGTTGTTGTTTTCGCCGCTGGCACGAATGATCGGCGGCGGCTATTCCACGGAGGAAGGGATCACCCTGTACCCGATGACCGCGCCGGTGCTGATCATCATCGGCGGTATGATGGCGGCCAATATCGCCCGCATTCGCTGGGGACAGTGGGACGAATCCCTGCCGGCGTTTCTGGTCCTGATCGGCATGCCGCTCACCTACAGCATCGCCGACGGCATGGCGTTGGGGTTCATCTCGTATCCGCTCATCAAAATCCTGTGCGGCAAGGCCCGGCAGGTCCACTGGTGCATGTATGTGATCGCCCTGCTGTTTATTCTGCGATACGGAACGCTTTGATGGGGACTGAAAAATAACCCTCCAATCTGTGATATACTCACACCCACTTATCCGATTTTATTAAGAAATATCCCGGCTCGCTTAGCGGGCGGGTCTATCAAACTGAAGGATGGAACTGTGGCCAGTGTCGAATATTTGATCAAACAGTTTCTGAGTCCGGACAAACGCAGCCTGGACCTCAGCAATTATAATCTGGGAGACAAGGGCGCGCGCGAAGTCACCCAGTCGCCCCAACTGAAGCGCGGCAAATTGCGGTCGTTGCGTCTGCCCAACAACAGTATCAGCGATGAAGGGGCGAAGGATATTGCCAACTGCGAATATTTCAAGAACCTGACCGAACTCGACCTGTACGGCAACGTCATCAGCGACGACGGGGTGAAGGCCATCGCCACTTCTCCCCATTTTACCCGGCTGAAAAAGCTGGGGCTTTACGGGAATCTCATCGAGGACGAAGGGGCGATCGCCATTGCCGAATCCGAGATTCTGAACAAGGTCACCCATCTGTACATCAGCTCCAACCGGGTGCGTCGCGAAGGGATCGAGGCTTTGAAAAAGGCCAAATGCCGGACCCGTCTATGCTTTTTGTATGTGGACGACCTGACTGAGTTCGAATATGAAGATGATTTGGATGAAGACGACGAGGATTAACCGTTGACCCGTCCCTTGAAATTCTTAGGTCCC
This sequence comes from Nitrospinota bacterium, assembly GCA_027298165.1. Lineage (GTDB taxonomy): Bacteria > Nitrospinota > Nitrospinia > Nitrospinales > Nitrospinaceae > SZUA-226. The sequence continues at coordinate 555 of JAPUGN010000236.1, read as the reverse complement.
TGCCTGTTGATGGCGGCTTTATTGGCGGGATTCCCGGTGGTCGGCGTGCAAGCGCAGTTCTTCGATCAGAAGGATGTCTTCGACCAGACGGAATTGGATTATGAAAAAATTTTCAAGGAGGGGCTGTCCGCCAACGGGAAGACTTTGAACCTTTCCGGGAAAAAAATCGGAGACCATGGACTGGAAATTTTGCTCACCAAGGATTTCCTCAAAAAAGTAACCAAGCTGGACCTGCGCTACAATAAAATATCGGAAAAAGGTGCCCGCCTGATGGCCCCATCCAAATCCTTCGGCCAACTCAAGTGGCTGGAGTTGAAACACAATTATCTGCTGGACAACGGCACCGTGGCGCTGGCGGAATCGGAAGCGTTTCCCAAACTCGAGAAACTGAGTCTGGGCTGGAACGAGGTGCGGGATGCCGGAGCCCTGGCGTTTGCCAAAACCAAAACCTTCCCCAAATTGAAGAAGCTGGATTTGCGCGGTAACTTTCTCGCCGGCAAGACCAAGGACACCCTCAGAAAAGAGCTGGCTCACCTCAAATCGTTGAAGTTGTTT
>JAPUGN010000235.1 GCA_027298165.1 Nitrospinota bacterium | reverse complement strand
CACCGGAACTTTTCAGAATTTTCGGCATCGCAATGTTGCCTCGGGGAAATACCGAAAAAGAAACTCGGACCATCCCGTCCCCTCCCCCCAAAGGGTCCTTCCAGTTGGCATACACTTGGGCATAGATGTCGCCGATGTATTTGGAAAGCACATCGGCGCCGGGACCTCCCAAATCGCCGGTGGCCGCCGGTCTCGCCGCTTGTTTCTGAATATTCGCCATCTTCAAGTTGCGGATTTCGGATTTGAATTTTTGGGAATGGCGGGACGACAGTTTACTGGTATCGATTTTAATCTGAACACTTTCCTTCTTGATGGCATTCAACTGCTTCAACAATTGACTGGCTTTGGAGTTGGGCCGGGGTTTTTGAGTTTTCGGTTTGTCCAATGCCGCGCGGAACTGTTGGTTCATCTTATTCAAATCATCCAGGTCTTTGAAAAGGCCGGAAGATTTTTTCGGTTTGGCCTTGGGCCGGCTGGTGGCGGTTTTTTTGGACAATTGTTCGAATTCCAGTTCTTTGAGTGTTAAATCTTCCTTGGCAATTTTTTTCCTCGTTAGCTTTTTTTTCTTCTCCGCCTTCGTTTTCATCTTATCGTCTTCGAAACCCTCCAGGATTTTCTCCACAGGTGCCGGAGCCACCAGCGCCTTTTTGGTTTTTTGCGGAACTTTTTTATCCAATTTGGCCAACTGGTCCAGCTTGGAGACCAGGGCTTTGCTCGCAGAGGATTTTTGGGGAACCGGCTTTTCGACCACCGGAGGCGTCGTGCTTTCAGGAACCGGGGGCGCTTCCTTCACCGGTGGCGCCGGGATCGCGTCGGGTCCCGTCGGCACGTCGATCAGGCTCACCATAAACACCGGCCTGATGCGCTTGACGATGTTTTGGGTCTGGGGAAGGAACATCATTACCGTAAACAGAAAGAAGTGAAAAAAAACAGATGCAACCAGCATCTGGTTGAAATCGATAACGGGTAAATGCGCGGATCTCATTGACTGGGTTCGGTCATCATCCCGATATTCCGGATCCCGGCGCGGCGAATGGTGGCCATGACTTTAATGACAAAACCGTAATCCAGACTTCGGTCGGCCCGGAAATAAACAGTGCCGTCTTTCTGACGGCCCACATACTGGGTCAGCTTTTCAGTGAGGGACACCAGGGTCGCCATTTTTTCCTGGTTCCAGTAAATCGTTTTATTGCTTCGCACCGATACGGTGGGAACGTCCTTGACATCCACCGTCTCAGTACTTTCCTCAGGAAGCTGGAGGTCCATGCCATGTTGCATGAGCGGCGTTGTGATCATAAAGATCACCAGCAGCACCAGCATCACGTCCACAAAAGGAGTGACATTAATTTCCGCCATCAGCCGGCTGGATTTTCTCCGTTCCATTTACAACTCCTCCACCTGCACCGCATCGCTCGATGAACTCATAAAATCCTTTTCCACCATGAAAACGAAATCTCCGCTGAAGTCTTCCATACGGTGATGAAACCCCTGAATCCGGCTATTCAGATAATTGAAAAACACGACGGCGGGAATCGCGGCCACCAACCCGGCGGCGGTGGCGATCAAGGCTTCGGCAATACCGGGCGCCACGCCGCCGATACTGGCGGAACCCTTCACGCCGATCAGGCGGAACGCATGCATGATGCCCCAAACCGTGCCGAACAATCCGATAAAAGGTGCGGTACTGCCGGTCGTCGCCAGGAAATCCAGCCGGTGCCCCAGCTTTTCAATCTCGTGATTGATGGACTTGGTCAACGCCAGGGAAATGCCCTTGAGATCCTTCGAATTCAAATTCAACGGCCGTCCCTTGAGACTTTTCGAACGGGGAACGCTTATTTCCTGGTGCACATACAACTCATGATACCCCGTCAAAAACACACGGGCGATCGGGCTGAATTTCAGCTCCTTGCAGAAATTGTAAATATTGGTCAGGCTATCGCTTTTGGAGAAAATTTGCAAAAACATCTGGTCTTCCTTGCGTGCCCGCCGGAAGATGAAAAACTTGGTCACTATAATGGCCCAGGACACCACGGAAAATACCAGCAGCAGCAATAGAGTCCCTTTGGCCACCGAGGTGGAGCGGGAAATCATTTCAAGAATGCTTAAAGGATCGACTGAGTTTACGGTTTCCAGCATGGAAGATGTTCCTAAAGAAGACAATGGGCAGGAAAATTAAAGACTGAGGACATCGAACATATTATTTTAACTGTTATTTTCTGTCAATTCAATAAAGGCAGGTGAATATTACAATTCGTATTTTCAATCGAATTCAAAGAAGAAAATAACCTTTTCAAACCAGCGGATGGATTGAATTCCCGTATTTCGGGTGATTCGGCGATTAACTTTTGACCCGCTCGACATAGTCGCCCGAGGAAGTGGATACCCGTACCTTCTCTCCGATGTCCACAAACTGGGGCACAGTGACCACCAGACCCGTTTCCAGGGTGGCGGGCTTGCCGCTTCCCGAGGCGGTGGCGCCCTTCATTTGCGGCTCGGTATCCTCCACGGTCAAATCCACCGTTTCCGGAAGTTCGAGTCCAATGGCCTTGCCCTCATGAAACTCGACCCTCACCTTGGTGTTGGGCAGGAGAAACTGTTTGGCGTCGCCGATGATATCGTCCTCGAGGAACATCTGCTCGTAAGTCTCGGTGTTCATGAAACAGTAACCGGAAGCGTCGGAATACAGATATTCCATTTCAGCCTGCTCGAGGGTGGCCCGCTCGATCCCTTCATCGGCGCGGAACTTGACCTCGGTCTGCGTGCCGTTTTTCAGGTTCCGCAGTTTGACCTGGCAGAAGGCCCGCTTGTTGCCGGGCGTGCGGTGCTCCGAGGTCATCACTCGGTACAGTTCCTTATTATAGACAATCACAAAACCCGGACGGATCCCGTTTCCACTGATATATGCCGCCATTCAAACGCCTCCTGATTGAAAATTCCCGTGTCGGGATCAAAGCTAACATAAACCCTCCACTAAAAAGAAGGGAATTTTCACTCGGGAATCCGCAAAACCCGTGGGCAACCGGCCTCCGATTATGGCACAATTCAACCCATGAACTGCCCTCTTTGCCATTCACCCACGGAATTTATTATGAAAGCCGACCAGCGCGAGTACCACCTGTGTACACTGTGCCGGCTTATTTTTGTGCCTTCCCGCTTTTTTCTCACGCCGGAAAAAGAGATCGAACGCTACCTTAAACACGAGAACAGTCTCGAAAACGAAGGCTACGTCAACATGTTCCAAGAGAAAATAGCCCTCATCCGGGACCACTGCCCGGACGTCCAAACCGTGCTCGACTACGGGTGCGGATACGAGCCCGTTCTGAAAACCCTGTTGGAGCGGGCCGGATATGATGCGGAGGGATACGATCCTTATTTTTTCCCCGAAATCAAAGAGGGCTCGGCGTACGACTTGGTCCTGTCCACGGAAACCTTCGAGCACCTAAAACTGCCCGGAGAAGAATTCAATAAAATCATCCGCCTGCTGTCCCCGCGCGGCTACTGTGCGGTGATGACGCAATTCTATCCGACGCAGAACGGGCTCCCGGACCTGAAGAGTTTTTTCGACTGGTATTACACGCGCGATCCCACCCATATCTGCTTTTACGGCCCGAAAACCTTCGAATGGATTGCACAGCACCACGATTTTGATATTATCCTCAACAACGGTAAGGATTTCGTCATCTTCCAAAGAAACGCCTCCTTATAACCCCGAAAGGAAAACCCGAACCATCATGGCAGGAGAATATATATTTTCGATCAGCGGGCTCAGCAAAACCTACGGGTCCAAAAAAATTCTTGAGAACATCCACCTGTCCTTTTACCACGGCGCCAAAATCGGATTCGTCGGTGAAAACGGCTCCGGTAAATCCACCCTGCTCAATATCATGGCGGGACAGGACAAGGAACACGACGGCCGCGCCGAACCGCTCTCGGGCACGGTCATCGGCTACATGCCGCAGGAACCGCAACTCGACCCCAGCCAAACCGTTCGTGATTCCGTCGAGGAAGCCTTCGCCCCAATCAAGCAGATGATCGACGAGTTCAACGAAGTCTCCGCCAGCATGGCCAACCCCATGTCCGACGAGGAGATGGGATTGGCCATGGAGAAAATGGGACGCCTGCAGGACGCCATCGATGCCGCCGACGGCTGGCAACTGGACCGCCAGATCGACGTGGCGATGGATGCGCTGGTCCTGCCGCCCGACGATCAGAACACCGGCACCCTCTCCGGCGGCGAGGCCCGGCGGGTCGCTCTGTGCCGCCTCCTGCTCCAAAAACCGGACATCCTTCTGCTCGACGAGCCGACCAACCACCTCGATGCGGAAACCGTGCAATGGCTGGAAGACACCCTGCGCGACTACCCCGGCAACGTGATCGTTTCCACCCATGACCGGTACTTCCTCGACAACATCACAAAGTGGATTCTGGAACTCACCGGCGGCAAGGGCATCCCGTTCGAAGGCAACTACTCTTCCTGGCTGGAACAGAAATCCGCGCAGTTGGCACACCGCGAGAAAACCGAGTCCAGCCTGCAGAAGCGCCTGGTGAAGGAACTCGAATGGCTGAAGTCGACCCCCAGCGCACGCCGGTCCAAAAACAAGGCACGCATCAGCGATTACGAAAAACTCGCCGCGCAGAAAACGAACGTCGATGAAAATTCACTCGATATCCAGATCCAACCCGGCCCGCCACTCGGCGAAAAAGTCATCATCGCGGAAAACCTGAAAAAAGGGTACGGTGACAATCTGCTGATCGACGGACTCAGCCTCGCGGTACCGCGCGGCGCGGTGGTCGGGCTGATCGGCCCCAACGGCACGGGCAAGACCACGCTGTTCCGCATGATCATCGGCGAGGAGCAACCCGACGGCGGCACTCTGGAATTGGGCCCCAGTGTCGTGCTTTCCTATGTCGACCAGCACCGGCACGACCTCGACGACAACAAAACCGTGTACGAGGAAATCTCCGGCGGCGGCGACCGGATCGAAATCGCCGGCAGTAATCTCAACGCCCGGGCGTATGTGGGGCGGTTCAACTTCAAGGGCTCGGACCAGCAGGAAAAAGTGGGCGACCTCTCCGGCGGCGAACGCAATAAAGTTCACCTGGCGAAGTTGCTGCGACGCGGCGGCAACGTGCTCCTGCTCGATGAACCGTCGAACGA
>JAPUGN010000234.1 GCA_027298165.1 Nitrospinota bacterium | reverse complement strand
TTCACGCATGCCCAGGTGGGAGCCATCGTGTTCTCCAAGTGGGGACTTTCTAGAAGCCTGATCGAAGCGGTGCAGTTTCATCATAATCCCTCCAAGTCCGAGGAACATCCCTTGTATCCGGCCGTTGTGCATCTGGCCGATGTCATCGCCTATGAAATGAATTTGGGAACCGGCGGCGAGCCGGGGATTCCCGAGCTGGATCCCTCCGCCGTGCAACGGGTCGGACTCAACCGTTCTTTTCTGACGGACATCCAGGATTTCGTCCGCGACCAGGTGGAAGACACCGTCAATATTTTCAACGATTGATTCCCCATTCCCGCGGTTTTCCCTGCCTAACACCTTGGCTTGATTGTATACTTCTCCCGAAAATACAATGCGCGTCTACTGCGAGCCTCTGATCCAGCGGTTCCCATTAACCTATCGCGCAATCATTCCTCAAAGGAAATACTAAAATGAAGGATTGTCCCTGCGGCCTGCAGTCCCCGTATACCGATTGTTGTGGTCCCCTGATCCGCGGCACCGGCTATGCTGACACCGCGGAAGATTTGATGCGCTCGCGTTACACCGCCTATACCCAGCGGAACTGGGATTATCTGATTGCGACCATGCACTCCAGCGAACGTTCCGATAAAAGCCGGAAAAGTTTTGACCCCTGGGGCAAGGGTGTCAAGTGGCTCAAACTGGAGGTTCAGGATTCCAAAAAAGGAGGCGTGCAGGATGAGGAGGGGGAGGTCAGCTTTGTCGCGTTTTATCGTGAAGACGATGAAGAACACGCTCTGCGCGAAACCTCAACCTTTTTGAAAGAGGACGGCCGGTGGACATACAGTGAAAAACGATCCACCATTCACCGGAAAGATCACGACGCGCCACTGATCCCCGTGAAGCGCGAAGGACCCAAAGTGGGCCGCAACGATCCCTGCCCGTGCGGCAGTGGTAAAAAATTCAAAAAGTGTTGCGGCAAATAGGGGGGACCCATGACCCTGTTCGGATGGAACATTCCCTACTACATGATTACCACCGGGCTGTTTTCCCTGTTCCTTCTGGCGTTTATCGCCTCCCGGTTCAGCAAGCATTGGGAAAATATTTTATTTAAGGCTGCGGTCTCCGGTTTCTGGGCGCTGGTCGTTCTGTGGTGCGTCAGCAGTGGGATCTATTTTTTGAACCAATAACTCTCCACTCGTTGAATCAATACTTGCGGTCGGTGCTGGGTTGATCCGTCGGTTCCAGGCTGGCCGGCGGGTTCTCCCCGCCAAAGCGAAGTTTTTTCCATTTCCGGAACGACTCCTCATCCAGAAGCTCTTGCATGCGCAACAGATTTCTGATGTGCAGGTTCCTCTCGAACAGCCGGGAACGCCGGTCAATATGCTCGTTCCAGACATTAAAATCCACTATTTCACGTTCAAGCCTCAAGTCAGGCATGCCTTAATCTCCTCGTTAGTCTGATAACATACTGAAAATTAAAGCAATACTCGTGCCATAACGGATAGCGCCACCGGTCGCGCCGTGCAACGCCAAGCAAAATGGCGGGTTATGGATTTCACGGGAAGGCTGGGAGCAGGTGGACTGTGAAGGATTGGCCTGAAATAGCTACTTATGGGGAAATTTTGACAGGTCCGGAGGGTGGGTGGCTTATTTTTTCTCAGACGGGGAATATAATTTTGACCAGGCGGCGTGGGGCGTATACATTAAAAGTCATAGAAATTCTTTTATAGAATTGAATCATGATCCCCAACCGCATTGTCCGCTATTTCATGTTTCTGGGTTACGCCCTCGGCCACGGGGGATGCACCTCGTTCACCACTTTCCAGAACGGGATCGTCCAGTTTTATTTTGAATACCTCGAGCAACACTATTTTTTAAACAAGCCCGCTTACTATCCCCAGCGCTACGGGGTGAATTGACCCCTGTTTTCTATTTGTGAATCCGCCCGTTTCTATGAGAAAATTTTTCGGACGTTGATGAGTTTCGCCGAATCGGTTGGAGACGCGCTCCATTAATCATTCAATAAGGAAACGCTAATGATAACCACACGAAACCGTTCGCTTACCTATCTTAGGTGGTGCCGCATTGGCGCGCTCCTGTTGCTGGGGGCGTGGACGCTGGCGGGATGCTTCCAGGAGGGTCCGCCCACACATTCGATCGGCCACAAGCACAAGCACGTTGGCGCGAAGGAGGGCAAGCACCTCCGTTACCAGGACCCGGACCGCTACACCTGGCAGTTCCCGGGGCGGGTGGTCGAGGCGCTCAAGCTGAAACCCGATATGAAGGTGGCGGACCTCGGCTCGGGGACCGGCTACTTCACGTTTCGCCTGGGAGAAGCGGTGGGGGACGCCGGCAAGATCTACGCCTTGGACATCGATGGGGAAATGAATGCCATCGTAAACAAGGAGGCCGTGAAAAAGCAGGCGGAGAACGTGCAGACCGTCTTGGCGGTGGAGCACGACCCGCTGATTCCGGAGAAGGTGGACCTGATTTTCTCGGTCAACGCCTACCACCACCTGAAAGACCGCACCGCCTATTTCAAAAATGCCGCGCGATATCTCAAGCCCGGCGGGCGGGTGGCGATCATCGATTTCCGGGAAGGCGCGTATAAGCACTTCACGAAAAGACAGACCCTGGTCGACGAGTTTCAAGCCGCGGGGTATATCCTGGACAAACAATGGGGTTTCCTGCCCCGCCAGAATTTTCTGATTTTCTCGCGGGGAACGAATTGAACTGCATAGAAACCCTGTCCTCCTTCGACAGGCTCAGGGTGACATAATACTGGATCCAGCGTCACGCTGGGCGGCGAACCGCCGCGGGTAACTTTTAAAACCTCGGGTTGCGAAGGTGACATATAGATCGGGGAATAACGCCTCGGCCAAGTAGGGTCCAGCGTCACGCTGGCCGGGCGGTCACGCTTCCGCGAAGTTTGCACCGGCTCTACGCCGGGGCGGGGCAGCGGATTTCCAGGTGGTTGCCGTCGGGATCGGTGAAGTGGACGGACTCACCTTTACCCAGGACCAGCGGTCCTTTGAAGTCGACCTTCCTTTTTTTGAGTTCCTCGACAATGGCGGGAAACCGTTCGCGGGTGGTGCCGAACGCCAGATGAGCATAACCCTCCCCACTCATCGTTTCGAGGGCGCCTTTCATATCCAGGTCGGTGGATTCGAACAGGTGGACTTTCGCGGCGCCCGCCGGTTCGCCGGCGGCACTCAGCATGAGGTGCCGGATGTTTTCCGCGTAGCGTTCGGTGACTTCGAACCCCAGCACGCCGGTATAGAACGCCTCGGCGCGGTCGAGGTCGCGCACGTTGAGGCCGATGTGATGCACGCCGTCGAGTTGCATGGGGTCATCATCCTCCAAAAGCCCCTGCGGGGTCAACCGGCGGAATACCTCCGCTGGCAACCTTTAAACCCGGATTCTTCGCTTCGCTCAAAATGACAATTACTTTTTCCTATCGAGTCCAGCTGGGTTCAGCGTCACGCTGGCTTGACAGAAGGGCGGCGGGATGTTATATTATAGTTAGGAAACAATAGAATTATCGAATAAACTGCTAAATTGGTATGTCGATCATGGAAGCCACGCGTTTAGCCAAAGTTTTCAAGGCGTTATCGAACGAGCGCCGGCTCGAGCTGTTCCGGCTGATTTATAGTCAATGCCGGCAGGAGGAGGTCCGGTCCCAGAAAGATGGGAAGGGATGCTGTGAGGGCATCGAAAAGGCATTCACCATGGCTTGCGGTTGCATGGATCTTTCTCGGTCCACAATCTCCCATCATTTCAAGGAGTTGCAGAACGCCGGACTGATCACCTGTACGCGCCAGAGGCAAACCTTCATATGCCAGGTGAATGAGGAATATGTCGAGGCTGTAAGGAGTTTCCTGAGCTAAAAAAATTTGCCACCAAAGTTCGAATGTTATCGAACTTTAATATAAAGGAGGATGTCATGAAACGCATCGCACTCTCCACCCTGCTAATGATCGCTGTGCTGGGGTTCGCCTCTCCCGCCTGGACGGGCAACGAACTTCTGCAGGCCGAGCCGGCCCTGCAGGCCCAGGTCGGCTGGAACCTTGAGCCGAGTGGCATGCTGGCCGTCGGGTACGATCTTAACCACAACGGCCGGCCGGATTTCTTCACGGTCCGTGTCGTGCTGGATAAATACATCACCGCGGAGCCGATGAAAACAGTTGCCCGCTACAACCCGGGTCATCCGGTGTCCCGCGTCGATTATGGCGCTGAGGGATTCTATTACATCGCCGCCCGGTATCCGCTGTTCTACGCGGTGGACGTGAATGAAGACGGCGCCTGGGATGTCCTGTACAAGGACGTGCTGGAAGACGGCGTCAATGGTAACGAGGAGCTTTATGACAGCCCGTCCGGATGGGTTGCCGCATTGCCGGTCAGTTGAATCCGGATTTATCATCAACCTTTAAATAAAGGAGAACGTTATGTTTGATTGTTGCGGTTCCAACTGGGGCGAGTTCATGAAAGACAAGCTGGATTTCAAAGTCGAAGAGACGGAGAAGGGTATCCGGGTTGAGGTGGTGCCGAAAGATCCGGCAAAGAAGCAGGCCTTTCAGGACCTGATGAAAGCCTGCAAGGAGTTTTGCGGCTTGGAAGATTCGAAGTGCTGTTGATTGTGACCGGTGACTGCTGGGCGGAGTACTTCCGCGGGTAATATTAAAAATGAAAATGTGTTCAAAGATTATCGCAGGCCGTGAACGCTTCAGCGGGTTGGGTCCAGCGTCACGCTGGGGTTCCCCCGCGGTCATTGGGCGTAGTGCGTCAGGCCGATTTGGCCTGCGTGCTTTTTTTGGCGGGGATGGGCAGCTGAGGTTTGGCTTTTCTTCTGCCTTTGGCGTAACCGCCGGGGAAAAGGATTTGCCTGTCGGCTCTTGCTTTCAAGGTTTTTTCGGAAATGATCTTCTTCAAAGCCCCCGCACTGTCATAAACCCGAACTTCATGCATGGTATTTTTTCTCCTTCCGGTGTCTTGCCCACCTGTCGCTGAATAAAGACTCCGGCAGGGCATACGCCCTGCCGGAAAACGATTAAACCATCGTTTATTTAGGTATGACCTGGGAGGCCTGCGGACCTTTTTGGCCCATGGTTTCCTGAAACTCAACGGCCTGGCCTTCACTCAGGGTTTTAAAACCCTCACCTTGAATTTCCGAAAAATGAACGAACAGGTCCTGCCCATTTTCAGATTCAATAAAACCATAACCTTTGCTCTCGTTAAACCACTTTACTTTACCTACTGGCATAAAAATACTCCATTGGTGACAAATGGCAAGCCTTATTCCGGATTTTTCCGGAAGCGCCTTACCGGTTTTTCAGGGGTTGGGTCCTTGGAAGGGTTTCTGCAGGCCAGATGGAGGCAAAAAAAAACCAACCTATAGGTTGGCTGGTCCGTCAAAAAAAAATCGCTGGTACTCTTGTCCCTAGACAGGGGTCACAATGATCCGCTACTCAATGACTTCTAACAACCCTATGTTCACTGTTCACCATATCACATTAATGGGGAATGTCCACAAATAAAAATAAAATTAAGGCCCAAGCCAGGCCGAAAAAGGGGAAACAACCTCCCTTCTACGGCTATATCCCTGTTATTTCCATAAAATCAGGCGGGATTGAGGAACTTTTTCTCGACGATCTGATCCACCGAAAACTTGCCGCCGCCGTAAATAATCAATGGAATCGCGATTGCCAGAGCCAACAGGTGGTATTCAAACCCTTCGCCAGCTTGCTGGCCCGCCCAGTTCATGAAAATTCCATTGGGCAAGTGCACCATGAAAATGGCCCCCAGCATGATGCAGGCCACGCCGGCGGCGCTCAGCCGGGTCAGAAAACCGGTGATCAATCCCAATGCCCCGAACGACTCGCCGATAATCACCAGAAAAGCGATCAAAGCCGGGATGCCCATTTTTTCCGTAAAAAATCCCATGGTGCCGTCGAAGCCATGGCCGCCGAACCAGCCCAGTAGTTTTTGCCCGCCGTGGAAGAAGAATACGCAGCCCAGGATGACGCGAAGGATGAGGTGAGTGGTCGAATCGTCCGTATGAAAAAACGTTTTCAGAAATTTCATAAATCCTCCTTATAAGAGAAACGAACCCTGGCTTTATTATAAGGGATAATCCCGGTTCGTTAAAAGATTATAAATGTGAAGGGTTTCTTTCATTTCCTCGCAGAGTGAATTGGGTATTGAATTTGATCCTATAATTTTTCTGTTTATACTTAAAGAAAGAGAATGATAGGGTATTAACCTTTTTGGGCAGAGCCTCTAATTCCTACTCGAGTTTAATATGAAAAAATTCACAAAGGTTTTCGCTTTCCTGGTGGTTCTGTACATTGGGATTTGGTTCACGCTTTCGGGAACCGAGGCGGAAGTCCTCACCCTTCAAATTGCGGCCAAGCAGAACAGCCCATTCCTGACCCGCGTGTTTGTAGTCTTGGGAGCCAATCCTAAGGATTTAGGCCAAGACGGCATGTCGTCTTTGCATTTTGCCGGTTATCTTGGAGCGGATGAGGTGATTCCGCTGTTGGTTAAGAAAGGAGGCTCGATCAATCTTCGCGATAAGGAAGGGCGAACCGCTCTGCATTTGGCGGCGTATGCGGGGCAGGCGTCTGCTGTGGCCGCGTTGCTGGATCACAAGGCGGACCCCGAGATCAAAGAAAATACCGGTGGGATGACAGCCTTGCATCTGGCGGTGGCGCAGAAACACGGCCCGGTCGTTCAGGTGCTTCTGGAAAAAGGCGCCGACCCCAACGCCGAAGAGAAAAACGGATACACCCCTCTGTTTATCGCGGAGCACGAAGAACTGGAGGACATCGTGGGCATTCTTGAAAAGTATGATGCGCGCTAAGAATAATATTAATGAGCGAAAAATTTCGTTCGTCGCCTTTACTTCCTTTAATTAATAACACTTCAAAAATTTTTGAATCCAAATGAACCCGAAAACTTTAATTCAATGGGCAGGAGCAGGCGGCCTTTTGCTGGTTGCGCACGAGGCCCTGGCCCACGGCATGTCGGAAGCCGACCAGCAAGCCATGCTGGATGGCGGTTATCTGCAATACATGTGGCTGGGCGCGACCCATATGTTAACCGGGTACGATCACCTGTTGTTCGTGTTCGGCATTGTATTTTCCCTGACCACGTTCTGGGATGTCGTCAAATATATCACCGCGTTTACCGTGGGCCACAGCATCACCCTGATCTCCGC
>JAPUGN010000233.1 GCA_027298165.1 Nitrospinota bacterium | reverse complement strand
ACCGACCTTACGGACTGTTGTGCGCCGGCTTTTTATTTTGTGAAGGGATTTTCCAATGTGCGGCGCTTGTCCATGTGTACCAACGGCGGTGTGCGCGCCGTGCGTAATGCCCGGTAAACTTTTTTCTAAGAGTCGTGGATTGCGGATTGAATCCGCTAGATTTTAACTGGAGGTTTGGTGGTATTACAGGTTTTATTGGGGTGAGGCAGTGCCGCCGTACATATAAGTCAAGACCTTCGGGCCTTCCATATAAAAGTTTTTGAAATCCAGCATTTTAAAACCGGAATTCAGAATCAACCGGTCGATTTCGCGGTTCACGTGGCAACCCCCGAAAGCCCATTTCTGTATGGGGTTCCACAAATTCTGCAGGCGCGCGACCCGGCGGTCCGGACTGAGCCCGTGTTCGAGAAAATAATATTTTCCTTCCGGCTTCAAGACGCGGCGAATTTCCTTTAATGCAAAAACAGGATCGGAAATCGTGCATACCGTCCAGGTGCTCACCACGGCATCCACCGAGCGGTCCGGCAGGGCGATCCGTGGGTCCTCCAACTCCACAAACTCGACGGGAAACGGCACGCGCTGAATTCTGTGTGCGGCCAGGCGGCGGCCCAGTTGGGAGGGATCCAGCGCGTACAGATGTGAAATCCGGTTGGAGTAATGCGGCAGATTCAATCCCGATCCGAAGCCGACTTCCAACACAGTACCGCCGACGCCTTCCAGGTATTGTTTTCGGAGACGGCTGAAGCGCTCGCCACTCATCCCCCAATCGATGCCGCGGGGAAGAATTTGATCTTCATAAAAGCCCATGGCTGATTATAATTTGAGCATCCCTTAAAATCCAGCGCGGCGCTTTTTTTGGAGAGAAAATTTATGGAAGCGTTTTGGATCGATGCCCACCAGATTATGGGTCAGTGTCAGGGATGCGCCGTAAAAATTCGGCGACACCTTAAGAAGCACCACGCGGTACCACACCTCCCCCGGCCCGGACGAGTTGCTCTTGCTGGATGTGATCAACTCCGTCGATCCCATCCGGCATCTTGAAAGCTGTCCCTTAAAACTGGAAACACACGGCACTCACCTGTGTCCGTTGCACAAAAAAGTCAACGGGGCAATCAGTCTCATTGAAGAATTGTTTAGAGACGCCACGATCGGGACGATTCTGGCCGAACCGATCCGGAGCATACCCCTGGTGGAATCCATCAACTAATCTGAGGAAGGGGTTCACAAAAAAGAGTGGGCCTGGGGGGCTCACTCGAAAAAATGGCGGGGCCGACGAGATTCGAACTCGCGACCTCCGGCGTGACAGGCCGGCGTTCTAACCAGCTGAACTACGACCCCGCGTATGGTCGTTTCGTTTGTAGAAATTATTCTCCCGCAAGAAAACTTTCTTTGCAAGGAGACCTTTGCCCGGGCAAGGCCCGGCCAGCGTAACGCTGGACCTAAATTCCAAATTGCGCCCAAGGACGTTACCGGTCAGCCAGTCCCCCCTCCGGGCAGGAGCAGGAAAAAATGGTGGGCTGAACAGGGCTCGAACCTGTGACCCTCGGCTTGTAAGGCCGATGCTCTCCCAACTGAGCTATCAGCCCCCTATTTTTCCCATCAGGCCGGGAGACCCTGAAAAAGAAGGTTGGAGTATAATAACCGCTCCCCCTCCCTGTCAAGGAGTTTAATTGTTAATCCCCTGCTTAGCGCAACTTATGAGTTTTATGGGCCTTACTGCTCTCCAAAAAGATTGACACCCGCTGTAACACCCTTTAAAATGTTTGAATTGAAAGAGTTAATTCTTCCTTTTACATTCCAGGGAAGGCCTGACCTGCCCGAAACTCCTTTTTGAGATGAATTCGGCGTTCAGTCCTGCCTTCTTCAGCGAAATCCGCAGACCCACAAACTGGGTCACCGATGCCGTGGATCTGTAGTGGTTACGTTACTGAATTGAATTGTTTAGGACTGGTCCTTTATAGCATATGTCCCAAAAAAATGCCCTAACAAATCTAATTGAGCTGGCCAGCAACGTGACGGACGCCTACACCACCGCGCTGTATGCCGCGAACCTGGAACAGGGAACGCTGACCTTGCGTTCGCACCTGACGTTGAGCTCTCATTTTAAAACTGACGCAGCGTTTGCCATCGGCGAGGGTATCCTCGGTCAGGCGGCTTTGCGCAAGGAAATCCGCGTCGACGATTTTGCGGGGAGGGAGACGCCCGAGCTGGATTGGTATGCCCAGCCGGAAGAGATCAAGGGACTCATGGTCGTTCCCGTGGTGCGCAGGGAACTCGAAGGCGTACTGGTGGTGGATACCAAGGAGAACTACAGTTTCACTCCCAAGCTCCAGAAACTGATCATTGGTTTCGCCGACCAGATGGCGTGGTAGTTGCGCCTGGAAAAAAAGAATCCCAACTGGATCGACGGCGAGCCCCCGGATTTCCAGCAGATGATGAAATGGTGCCGGTTTCTGAGCGACGCCCCGCACCGCAAGGCGCTCAGCGAGCGGTTTCTTCACATCCCTCGCAACCTGATTCAATGCGACGCCATCGCGGTGGTCTGGTTCGAAAGCGGCGGGCCCGGGCGCATCACCCACAGCAAGGGCTGGAAGCAAAGCCTGAAATCGTTGACCGTGGAATCCGGCATCGGAATCTCGGGAGCCTGCTTTGAAAACGGTCAGCCTATACGGGTGCCCAACACGATGAAACAGTCGTCGATCATTTTTTCCGAAAACGAATCTCCGGAATCGTTCGGGGCGGTAATGGCCGCGCCGATCGCCAACGAAAAACGCATGCTGGGCCTGGTGGTCTGCGTCACTCACGCGGCCAATGGCCTGAAGCAGGCGGAACTGGACAAGCTGACGCTCATGACCGCCTTCGCCGCTTCGTCGCTGGGCCAGATGAATCCGCAATCAGCCGCCGAACTGATCCCGCGGCCGGAAGAGCAAGCGGCGCCGGCTTCCGAATATTTTATACCGGTACACGTGAAAGCCTTTGAAGCGGAAATCATCCAGAGAGACGCACCGGTTTCGGTTCTGTCCATTCGCATCAAAAACGGCGCCACTCTTTTCAAGGGAAACCCGGCAAAGGCCGAGGACCTGCATGATCAAATCGCCACCCATCTGTCCCACAAGGTGAAACTCCTCAAGCTGTTCATGAAGCATTCCGAGGAAGGATTGACCCTTCTGTTGATCGGTGTCAACGAACAACAGGCCAGCGAAATCGAAGACTCCATTCAGGACGAACTGTCCCGTCTGCCGTTTACTCTGGGTGGGAATTCGGTGGACGTCGAGTTGGAGTACGGGCTGGCTTCGTTTCCGACTGACGGCAGTGATTTAAAACAATTGATGGATGCCTCTTGGGTCCGAACCCGTCAGCCCCGGGAGAACGCGCATGGTTAGGAATTTCTTTAAAAATATTTCCGAGTATTTCGTGACCGACATCGCGATGGACCTGGGCACGGCCAACACGCTGTTCTATATCAAGAACAAGGGAATCGTTTTGAACGAACCCTCGGTGGTAGCGGTCAGCAAAAACGGCAACAACGGGTTCACCCAGGTGGAGGAAGTCGGCCTGGAAGCCAAAAAAATGTACGGCCGCACCCACAATAAACTCCAGACCATTCGGCCGATGAAGGACGGGGTGATCGCCGATTTCGAGATCACCAATAAGATGATCCGGTACTTTATCGAAAAAATCCTGACCAACTACCGGTTCATCAAACCGCGCATGGTGGTGGGTATTCCCACCTGCATCACCCAGGTCGAGAAAAAGGCGGTCATCGATGCGGCCATCATGGCCGGGGTGCGGGAAGTGTACCTGGTTGAGGAACCCATGGCGGCGGCCATCGGTGTCGGCATTCCCGTTCATAAAGCGGAAGGCAATATGGTGATCGATATCGGCGGCGGTACCACCGACGTGGCGGTGACGTCTCTTTCAGCCATTGCCTACGGCGAATCCATCCGTGTGGCCGGCGACGAGATGGACGAATCCAATCTGCGTTACATGCGTCTGCAACATCATCTGAATATCTGCATATTCGTAGCCGAGCGGGTCAAAATTCAGATCGGCAGCGCTTATCCCGTGAAACCCAGCCTGACCACCGAAGTCCGCGGGCTCAACATCAAAACCGGAATCCCCACGTCCATCACCATCAACGACGAGGAAATCCGCGAGGCCATGAAAGAACCGGTGGCTGCGGTCATTACGGTGTTGATGCGGGCTCTCGAAAAAACTCCGCCGGAGTTGTCGGCGGATATTTATTCCAACGGAATCTACCTCACCGGCGGCGGTGCCTTGATCCGCGGCCTCGACAAGCTCATCGAAGAAACCACCAACCTCAAAACCTTCGTTCCCAACGAACCCCTGATCAGCATTGTCAAGGGTGTGGGAATGGTTCTCGACAACTTCGACGAGATGAGAAAAGTTTGTATTAATTGATCCGCTTTAGTGTACAATGCGCCTTTAATAAAGGACCTTTACAGACGCTGAAGCCGGAATCATGACGTCAACGACCGCCTCCGATTATTCCCAAACAACTCATTGCTCCGAATGCGGAACCGAGGTTTCCCACCGGCCCACGGTGATGGAATTTGACGGCCAGGAGATCCACGTGTTCGATCCTGCATTGTGTCCCGAGTGCCTGTTGTCGCTCTGTGAACGGGTTGCGGTGGAGTGCGCCAACTGCGGTGGCAAAATTCCGCCTTATTCGCAGGTCGGCGTATTAAAAACGGGAACCGGGGCCTCCCAATTCGTCCACATGACCACGGCCTGCTCGACGGTGGGCAGTGCGTTTCACGGATTTCTGGGAAAGCACGCCTTGGGTGAATATGTTCAGGTGGAAGCATGCTAGAGGTCCGGTTTGAAAACCACAATCGAACGATTCAGGTGGAACCCGGGGCCAACCTCCGCGAGGCGGCCATCGGGGCCAAGCTGGGAATATACGCTCATATCTTCAAATTATTGAACTGCCGGGGAAGAGGCCTGTGTTCCACGTGCCGGGTGGAAATCGTCTCCGGCCAAGTGGCGGACCGCAACGAGATCGAGAACAAAAATCTGGTCAAGAGGTTGCAGAAAAATCCCAACCTCCGCCTGGCCTGTCAGATTACGGTAGAAAACAACCTGGTGGTGCGCTCCCACGTGTGATCTTGCTTTAAAATAGCCAATAAATCATACGTTTGCAGCGATAACCGTGCATATTTAACAACACGCGGGCGGGGGCTAGAAACTCATTGACAAAACCACCCCCAGCGTTCCAAAATAGCCCTGAGATCCGATGATTGACTTGGCCGATGACACATTGGCCGAAGCGCGGGAACACGCTTTGGTGGAGTATCCCAACGAATGTTGCGGGATCGTGATTGGAAAACCGGATCACCCGGAAAATGACATCGTTTTCCAGTGTACGAATATCCAGAACCAGTTGCACGAAAAGGACCCGCAAACTTACAGCCGGGATGCCCGCACCGCTTAC
Source organism: Nitrospinota bacterium (assembly GCA_027298165.1). Taxonomy (GTDB): domain Bacteria; phylum Nitrospinota; class Nitrospinia; order Nitrospinales; family Nitrospinaceae; genus SZUA-226. Next base: position 13,252 of record JAPUGN010000233.1, on the reverse strand, counting down.
TTCATAGATCCCCGGGAGTTGATGGGGATCATGAAAAAGGTGGCGGAACAAGATTTGGTGATTAAGCTGTTTTATCATTCGCATCCGGAGCACGACGCGTATTTTTCGGATGAGGATAAAAGTATGGCCCTGTTCGACAATGAACCGACCTATCCCGATGCCCGTTATCTGGTCATCTCAGTGTATAATAGGGAAATCAGAGATCAGGCCTTTTTTGAGTGGAGTCCTGAATCCTGTACGTTTGAGAAACTATCCTTATAACGCATAAAACAGGTACCCTGTTTTATTGAAGGAGATACGGCATGGCATTATTGATTAACGAAGATTGCGTGAATTGCGGAGTCTGCGAACCGGAATGCCCCAACGAAGCGATCACCGAGGGCGATGAAATCTATGTCATCGAGTGGGAAAAATGCACGGAGTGTGTCGGCTGGTACGACGACCCCCAGTGCGTGGAAGTGTGCCCTGTCGACTGTATTCCGAAAAACCCCGAGCATGTAGAAACCAACGAGGAGCTCTTGGCCAAGAAGGAAGCCTTGGTGGGTGAATAATTATTTAACTATAGATTTGAGGGGCAGAATTAAGTGGATGAAGTGGATGAAATGAAAGAGGAAGTGGAATCGGTCCTCGAAACTCTCCGTCCACAACTCATGCAGGATGGCGGCAACGTCGAATTGGTGGATATTGATGATGGGGTAGTCAAGTTACGTCTGGTTGGCTCGTGTAGTTCCTGTTCCAGTTCCATCATGACCCTGAAAATGGGCATCGAGCGCGCTCTGAAAAAAGCCGTCCCCATGGTCCGGTGCATCGAATCGGTTGAATAACCCGGCCCGTGAAACTGCATTTTGAATGTCGAGATTGGCATTAACCCCAAAGCCCCATGCCCACCCGATTAAATTGGACATTGATGGACCCCCCGGCAGTGCCCAGATTGCTGTTATGGATTACCGTCCTCACCCTGTGGACGGCCACCCCGGTATTGGCTGGGGAAGACCTTCCGGTCTCCGCGCCTGCCTTCTCACTGCAAACCCTCGACGGCCATGAATTGGCACTTAACGACTTTCAGGGAAATTATCTTTTGGTCAATTTCTGGGCCACTTGGTGCGGCCCCTGTAAAGTGGAGATGCCCTCCCTGGAATTGTTGTACCGGAAATTCAAGGAGCGCCATCTTAAGGTGATCGCCGTATCCAACGATATCTTCGGGGCGCAGGTGGTGGAACCTTATATTCAGGCACAAAACTTCACCTTCACGGTCGCTCTGGATCCCAAACTGAAAGTCAGCAACCAGTTCGGCGTGATCAGCCTGCCCACCACGTTTCTGATCGACCCGCAGGGGCAGATTATCGGCGTCCTGAATGGTGCCGAAAACTGGTCGGATCCCAAAACCCTGCTGTATTTTGATCGACTCCTTCAAATCCCCCTAACCGCAACAGAGAAGCCGCAATCCGCTTCATGCAACGACAACCAAAAAGCATTGTGCTGAAAATTTCAAGAATGCTGGTCCTGTGGGCCCTCGTGATGTGCGGCCCCGCGCCGCTTTCCTGGGCTCACGACAACGGGCCGGACAACCCGCTGGAAGGTGAAATGGTGTTCATATCCGCCGGGAAGTTTTTGTTCGGAACCGATCAGGTCGACAGCGAGGGCCTGGCCGCCTCCATGGGTATTCCCAAACCCCTGTATCAGGATGCACAACCTGAACAGAAACCGTTTCTCAAGGGATTTTATATCGACCGCCATGAAGTGACCCACCGCCGCTACCGGAAATTTCTGGAAGATTTGCCCACCCATCCCGAATACAAAGTCGTGATCGAAAAGCTCGGCTATTACGCGCCGCCCAAAGGTTGGCAAAAAACCCAGTTTCCCGAAGGCCAAGGCGATCACCCGGTAGTCTGGGTGAGTTGGTTCGATGCCGCCAATTTCTGCCAGTGGGCGGGCAAGCGCCTACCGACGGAAAAGGAGTGGGAACGCGCCGCCCGCGGAAAAGAGGGGCGAGCCTACCCCTGGGGCAATGCATTCGAGACCGACCGCGCCAACCTTCCGAACAAACTGGGATCCAAAGTCCCGCTGGCCAAAGTCGGCACTTTCGCCAGGGGGGCCACCCCCGAAGGTGTACATGACTTGGTCGGAAATGTATGGGAATGGGTGGACGGGAACTACGCCTCCTATCCCGGGAATGCCTTCCAGTTCGCCGATTTCGGTCAGGGGTTCAAGGTGATCCGTGGCGCCTCGGTGTCCGACATCGGGCATTTTCCCGGCGACTTCTATGCTCGGGTGCTGAAGGAATTTGCGAGAGCCGGATTCCGCCAGTATGCCGATCCCGATCAGGGGGCATCGGACGTCGGGTTCCGTTGTGTCAGCGAATCGGCCCCCAAGTCCTTCCAGGCGTCCTCCCCCACCCCCGACGCTCTGGCACAAAACAATGCGCCGACATGGCCGGCCCTCGGCGGCGCTCTATTGCAGGGATCGACCGAAACTCAGGATACGGGGACCGATTCCAACGCGGCGTTCAATCCTTTCGAGCCGGAAGCAAAACTGCCCCAATCCGGGATACTGGCATTGGCTCTACTGTCGTTGTTGGCCGGCCTGTTCAGTTTTCTTTCTCCGTGCACTCTGCCGATCCTGCCGGCCTACTTCGCGATCACCGCGCAAACCAGCCGGACCCGGATGACCCTCAACTCGTTCGCGTTTTTCTGCGGACTGGCCACGCTGTTTGTATTGATGGGCGCATCCGCCAGTGTGCTCGGGAACATTCTGCGCGACTATCTCGATTCGTTGACTTACTGGGGCGGCGTTTTGATACTCCTGTTCGGCATCATGACCCTGGTCGGCAAAGGATTTTCCGGAGCCCAGTTTCAAAGCGCCCCCACCTCCACCCTGGCGGGATACTATCTGTTCGGCGGGACCTTCGCCCTGGGCTGGACGCCCTGCGTGGGACCGGTGCTGGCCGGTATTTTGATTCTCGCCGCCTCGGATAAAACCACCCTGGAGGGCATGACCCTGCTGTTCTTTTATGCGGTGGGACTGGGATCCCCCCTGATCCTGATCGCCTCGGTGTGCAGTCACCTACCCAAGGACGGCTGGTTCTGGCGGATTTTGCGTGGCAAAGCCTGGCCCATCCCATTCGGCAAGCGGTCCTTTGATTTGCATTCCACCAATCTGTTCAGCGGACTGTTACTGATATTTCTGGGCATCGCGTTGTCGGCAGGCTACCTCACTTACTTCAACAGCCTGATTCCGATCGAAATGCAAATCTGGTTCAGCGGGTTCGAGGAAAAAATCATGCACGGATTCGGCTGATTTTCCGCCTTTGCAAACCGCATCCGGTTTCTGGTAAAATCGTCCCGCATTATTCGATTCAAAATCACATCATCAGATAAATATTATGAAACAAAATCTCATTATTGCGCTGGTTCTTGCTATCGGGCTGAGCGCCTGCACGGGAGCCAAAAGCATCACCCACAAACGCTGGGACCAGCACCGCAACACGGTTTACCTGCTGGATATCACGGTCCAGAATAATGGATTTGGGAAAGCCGGGGACCGGCTCCGGCTGGCTCTGGAGGACCGGCTGGAGGACTCCATGTTTGTGGTAGGGGAGGATCCGAAACAGGCCAAGTACCAGCTGAAATACCAAATCACCCAATACAAAAAAGGCAGCCAGCTGAAGCGGCTGGTCACCCTCGGTATCGACGACGGCTCCCGCGCCTTGCTGAATGTCAAAATCGCTCTGATAGGAAAAGAGGGGGTTCTCGGGGCCTGGCAGGTACAAACCTGGGTGCGGGGCGGCCTCACGGGAGGCACGGACAAAGCATTGTTCAGCCAAGCCGCCGACAAGATTATCAAGCATTTGAAGGGTTATTGAAAGACCTGACAACCGGAGAACCCCTTGGGGACCGGCCCCATTCCCAGCCTTATTTCCTTTTTGACATTTTCCGGTTTGTGCCTCAATCTATACCAAAATGGAGTGCCCGGAGCGCCAGGGGAGCTTTGGGCATCGCGATTCACCCCCTGGATGAAAGAGGAGGTGATCCATTGTCTAACGCAAGTACAATGGGAGCTTCCTTCGGAAAGCTTTGATCTTTTCCTGAGGAAACTTCCTTAAAACCAAGGGAGGGCTCCACGGCACCCGTGGAGCCCTTTTTGTTGAAGCCGGTCGGATAAGGATAAAACTGGCGGACAATCTGAACCTCTATCTCAAAAATTACGACATGAAAAAAATCCTGACCATCCTCGATCAGGTGAACTCGGAAGGATAATGCCGTGAACCTTATCCCACATCCCGGGCGCACCGAAAACCAAGGAAATTGTAACGGGCCTCGGGTTCCATGTAGTTGCGCGCGTAAGTGGCAGAGAAATCGATTTTCAAATGGGACTGGTACAATCCGCCTCGAATCACTTTGTACAATCCCTTCTCCTTGCCCGGCATGCCGTTGAAGTCCCAGTCGTCCACCGTCCATTCCCACACGTTATGCCCCATGCCGTAGACCCCGTAAGGGCTGATCCATGCGGTACGTTTGTCAACCGGCTCCGGGATAAATCCCGAAAACCCGTTGTTGGGATGCACCTGGTATTTGCCCCAGGGCCACTTGCCTCCTTTCGGTCCGCGCGCTGCCTTTTCCCATTCCTGCTCGAGCGGCAGACGCTTGCCCGCCGATTGGCAATACGCGCGCGCTTCTTCAAACGTCACCCGCGTCACCGGAAATTTCTCCTTTCCCGGTGGAACCGGATAATCCGGTTTCAAATTCCGGTAGGCCCCGCGTTGTGTTTCAAAACGGTCGATCAAAAACGCTTTCAGCACAATTTTTTTGCCGAGGGCGGTTTGGGGATCTTCGGCATGACCGTAGGTGAATTCTCCCTCCGGAATGTACACCATACCCTCGGGAACCTTGAGACCGGGTGGAACCTGTACGGGAATCTGTTCGACGCTACTCTCCGAACAGGAGAAAAGCCAGAATGATAAGAACAACGATAATGAGAATAGTCGCCACTTCATTGACGTGTTTTGGGTGTGGCGGGCCGCGAATCGAACGGATGAAACACTTCCCCACCATTAATGGGTAAGGGTTTTTTGTTGAAGTCCAACGGATGGTCGATGCCAGGCTGAATGGTTCCGTCCACGGAGTAGGGACCGTAATCCGCCCAGTAGTTGCGTTTGCGCGAATCGGTGAACGTGATTTGGGTGATGTATTTGACGTTCTTGTAGCCGTACTTGTACGGCGCGATCAACCGCAGGGGAAATCCATGGTCCCTGCTGAGCGGCTGATTGTTCATACGCAGAACCATCAGCACCCGCGGTCTCAGCAATTCTTCCAGCATATAACTTTCGTAATACGAATCGGCGGACTGAAAGGTCACGTACTTCGCCTCCGGGTCGGGTTGCACCCGGTCGACCAGCTCCTGAAACCGGAAGCCCTCCCACTTGGCCTTGGCCGACCAGCATTCCACGCACTTGAGGCGCGACACTTGGGACACCCTGGGGAAGCCGAACAAATCCTCGTAGCCATAAGCCACCGGGTTCTTCACCTTTCCGCCGACGGCGAGGCCCCATTCCTGCACATCGACCCCCAGAAAAGGATTGGCGCTGCGAATGAAAAAACCGGGGACGTCACGGTTTTGGATGTAATTCTTGGGGATATTCTTGTTGGTCTGGAAATCGACCGTGCCTGCGCTGTTCTTCGGCCACAGGGAAGCCAGCGCCGAAAACGAAAACGCCTTCAGAAACAGACGGCGGTTTAATTTGAATCGCAACCCAGACATATTATTTGCCTCCCAAACCCAGCACATCCTGCATGTCGTACAATCCCGGCGGTTGACCGGCCACCCATTGCGCGGCACGGACGGCTCCGCGCGCGAAGGTTTCCCGGCTCTGCGCCCGGTGCAAAACCTCCAACGTCTCGCCCATGCCGCCGAACAGCACCCGATGTTCGCCGACAATATCCCCGGCGCGTAAGGTGTGTATGCCGATCTCTTTTGGACCGCGCCCGTCGCTGAACCCTTTGCGGCCGTAAACGCCGACTTCGTTGAGGTCTCGCTGCAACACCTCGGCCACCAGCTCGGACAGGTGCACCGCCGTGCCGCTGGGGGCGTCCTTTTTGAATTTGTGGTGCGCTTCGACAATCTCGACGTCATACGCATCGCCCAGAATTTTAGCCACGTCCTGCACCACCTTGAACAGCACGTTGACGCCGATGCTCATGTTGGGCGCGAACACACATCGAATGGTTTTCGCCGCTTCCTGAATCTGCCCCTTTTCCGCCTCCGACAGGCCGGTGGTGCCGATCACCACGGATTTCTTCTGCACCACGGCAGCTTCCAGCGTCTTTATGCTGGATTCGGGAGTGGAAAAATCGATGACCGCGTCGCAGGTGCGCATCATTTCCTCCAGATCGTCGTGCAGGGCGATGTTCTTTTTGCCGATACCCGCCAAATCCCCCACGTCCTGCCCCAGGGCGGGATTGCCCGAGGCCTCGGTGCCACAACACAGAGCAACGCCGTCCGTATCGTCAATGCAGGACACGATGGTTTTGCCCATGCGGCCCGCCGCACCCACGACTCCGATTTTGATCAATTCAACCTCCTACTCAAAACAAACAATTTTCCACTATTGGACAATAAACCGAACCGGAATTGCAAGAAGAAACCCCTTCGACTGCGGAATTTTAGGGAAATATAAAGGGAAGGGCTTAAATCAATGCGTACTGTTTGAGAACCGTCTTCAATTGCTCGACGTGATCTTCGGTCATATGGGCCATGGGCGCCCGCAACTCGTCGGAAATTTTCCCCATCAGGGCGAGCGCGGTTTTCACCGGCACCGGATTGGTTTCGATGAACAGGGCGTCATTCAGCACCATCATCTCATAATGGAGCGCAGCGGCGCCGTCCATGTCCCGGTGCGCGGCCCGGTCGCACATCAGCGCCACCTTCTCCGGCACGAGGTTAGCGGAGACGGAAATCACACCCTTGCCGCCGACGGCGAGGATCGGCCACAGCAGGACGTCGTCTCCCGACAGCAAAACAAAACCGTCGCCGCACTGGTCGATCACCTCGCTGATCTGGGTGAGCGAACCCGAGGCTTCCTTGATGCCGATGATATTCTTCTGGTCCTTGTTCAGCCGCGCCACCGTTTCCGGCAACATGTTGACGGATGTGCGGCTCGGCACGTTGTACAAAATGATCGGCAGATCGGTTTCCTGCGCCACCGCCGTGAAATGCTCGTACAACCCCTGCTGCGACGGTTTATTGTAATACGGCGTGATCAACAATGCTCCGTCGGCACCTATCTTCTGAGCGAACTGGGTCATCTCGACCGCTTCGCGGGTGGCGTTCGACCCGGTACCTGCCAGCACCGGGATTTTGTCCTTGCACACATCCACCGCGATGGAGATCACCTGATGATGTTCCTCATTGGTCAGGGTCGCCGACTCGCCGGTGGTGCCGCAGGGCACGATTCCCTGGGTGCCGTTTTCAATATGAAACTGCAACAGGTCGCGAAACGCCTGCTCATCCACCTTGCCGTTCTTGAACGGGGTGACGATGGCCACCAGGGATCCTTCAAACATGACTATCCTTTAACGGGTGATTATAGTTCTACGATATGACCTTCAAACGCGATCTTGGTCATCCCCTCGAGATATACCACGGGCAGGGAGCCGTTGGAAGGTTCGATATGAACTTTCAGAATTTCGCCGCCGCGCGTTTCCACGTTGATGGGCGATTCGATCTTGAATTTATGCGAGGCAATAATCGCCGAGGCCACCACGCCGGTGCCGCAGGCGAGGGTTTCCCCTTCCACGCCGCGTTCGTATGTGCGCACCTTGAGGGCATTGCCGTTTTTTTTCTCGACCAGATCGACGTTGGTCCCCGCCGGGGCAAAGATGGAATGGTAGCGGATGCCGCTCCCGATTTTCTGGATATCCTCGCCGTCCACGTCCTCGGAAAACACGATCACATGCGGTACGCCAGTATTGATGCTGTCTACTTTGTATTGCAGGCCGTCGAACGTCACCTGCACGTCGTTCTGCAGATTTTCCGGCCGCGTCAGCTTCACTTTCACCACGGGCCCGTTGACTTCGGCCTCGATGATGCCGGCGATGGTTTCAAAGGAATGCGTTTGCGGGGCGATGCCCTTCTCGAAGGCGTAGCGCGCCACACACCGGCCGCCGTTGCCGCACATCTCGGCGGAAGAACCGTCGGAGTTGTAAAAATCCCACTTGTAGTCGGCCTTCTCGGAGTTTTCGATGAAAATCACCCCGTCGGCGCCGACTGATCTCTTCGGCCGGCAGACCTTTTGGACAAAATCCCGCTTGGTCGCCGGGTCGAGCACCGGCACGCGATTGTCGATGATGACGAAATCGTTGCCGCTGCCGCTCATTTTTGTAAAGGGAATATTCACAACCGTTCCATTTCAAAGGGAAAACTTTGAATTAGGATGAAAAAACAGAGGTTTGGATTCATCCCCTGCCATCCGGGCGATTCTAACACAGGGCCCAAACCCGGTCAAACCCGCCCACCCTTGCAAACAAGGGGTTTCGCGTATGAAACAGGAAGGCGCAAAGCATAGAGGCGCTCCACCTGACCGGGGCGGGGCCGCCGCGGCCCGGCGGGGCTGGGGGGGGCCGGCCTGTTGCGACACAAGGCCGGAGGAGAATCCGCAGGGTAATGACACTTCGCTACAGACTGCTGAGGAGAGAGAAGCACGAATTCTGTTGGGTAGTCGGCGCCACCCGCAACTTCTTACAAAAAAATACGGAAAGGCGTTAAAATGATTCAAAGGAGGTGGACCATGAACTCCCAACATCCTCAAAAAAAACTTGTGCGGGTGCGGCCCGACGCAGCATTCACCACCAAGCGCAACCTCAACTATTTTCCGGGCCTCTCGAAGAACACGGCAGGCACGCGGAACCTCTCTATTATGCTGGTGCGCATCCCGCCCGGCGGCAAAGCGGAGCCGCATTTCCACGACGGCTTCGAGGCAGGAATCTATATCTTGGAGGGCAAGGTGGATAACTTGTTCGGCGAGGGCCTCAAGGAGTCGGTGGTCACGGAGCAAGGCGATTTTCTGTTCATTCCGCCCGGGGTGCCGCATCAGCCGGTGAACCTAAGCGACACCGAACCGGCACTGGCCATCGTCTCCCGCAACATCGCCAGCGAACAGGAACCGGTGGTGTTGTATGATCCAGAACCCACTGCTTAAAAGACGACGAAAAAAATTTCACCACAGAGGACACAGAGAAAAGCCTGATTGTTTATGGGGAGAAAAAGCCTTTTCCCCTTTTTCCTTCTCTCCGTTGGATTTACACCATGCCGACGGGGTTGTTGTAGACGGAGGGGCGTTGGTCGGGGCGCATGTGAAGCTGGGGGAGCTCGTTGATGCCGAAATGGTCGACGTATAAAAAGATATACTCACGCACGGCCGTTCTTAAATCCCACTTGGCGTCGTGGTTCTGCTCGAATTCCTCGAACACTTCCATCGCTTCCTGGATGTTCAATCCTTCATCGACGGTGAAATAATAATCCAGCGCCAGGTCCCATTCCGGATTCTTGTAGGCGGACACGCCGTACTTCTCCGGCTCCATCGCCACCGGACTGAACTTGCCCAGCACGAAGGTCATGAACCCGAGGGAGTGGATGTTCTCGCGGTTTTCGTGAACGAACCGTTTGCTGTCGTCCGTTTCCTCCCGCGTCTCGCCAGGAAATCCGAAAAATCCCATGATGTGATTCCAGATACCGTACTTCGCCGACATGCGCAGGTTGGTGCGGATGGCATCCAGATTCGTCGCCTTGTCCATCAGCTTCAGCACCCGGTCGTTGCCGGACTCGTAGCCGAAGTGCAGATAGCGGCAACCGGACTTCGCCGCGTCGTCCCACACCTCGTTATCGAGTAGGCTTTCCTCGAAGCGCATGTGGGTGGTCCATGCGATGTCGATTTTGTTGTCGACGAGCGACCGCGACAGCTTGCGGAATAGTGCCGGGGGATAGGATTCGTCGGTAAAATGAAAATACCGGTTGCCGTACTTGTTCTTGAGAAACTTGATCTCCTCGGTGATCTGTGCGATCTGTTTGGTGCGGTAGCCTTCGACGTAGCCTTGGAAATGGTCGCAGAAGGAGCACTTGCCCCAGTAACACCCGCGCGTCGCCAGATACGGCAGGATCAGCTTCGGCACGAAATATTTTTCGAGCGACAGGCCGTCGAAATCCGGCGGCGGCAGTTCGTCCATGTTCTCGGCGAACACTTCCTTGTTCTGATGAATGGCGCCGGAGGCGTCCTTGTGGATGAGATTGGGAAGCGTTGAAAAATCCGTCTCACCCCTGCCCACCGCTTCGACCAATTTGAGAAACGCGCTTTCGCCTTCGTACAAAACAGCGGTATCGAACAACTCGAATAATTCCTTACTTTCCTTAATAGCGTCGCGCAGGCGGGTCACGATGTTGCCGCCGATGGTGATGTGCGTGTCCGGATACTTTTCCTTGATCATTTTGCAGAAGGTGAACGTGGAGATCAGCTGTTTCTGCTGGACGATGGAAATGCCCACCAGGTCCGGCCGCTCCTTCTCCATGATGTCGGCGATCAGGAAATTATAAACGTCGCGGTAAACGTTGATCTGGTCGTCGTCCAGCGCCTCGAGGATTTCGGAGGACATGAACGGCTTGTAGATCAAATCCGTCTCGATGGGCGGGAAGCAGATTTGCGCCGGGTAATAGGCGAGGGAGATCACCGACATGGTTTCGTGCAGGCATTGCGTGGCCCACTCCAGCTTGTCGATGTCGTAGAAATCGTCATGGCGCAGAATGCGCTTGGCTTCGGTGACGTCTTCGATCAGGCGGGCGATGCGGTCCTCGGTGAGTGCCTCACACTGCGCCTTGAGGGCGACTTCTTCCTCGTTCAGGCCGTCGCGGTCGGCCACCACCTGCAGGTGCTTCAGCTCGAAGCCGATGCGGCCCTGGACGTGGCTCAGAAATTTCCCGCTGAACATCAAATCGTACATCTCGACGTTGATGTCCTTCTGGATCACCTCGTGTCCCGCGGGCCTCAGCACCGACGTCAGCGCCGGCAGGCTCAAGTAGGGCTCCGACGGCAGCCAGTCGGGCGGAAATAACAGCAATATTTTCATAGCGTTCAAGTTCACCCGGAAAGAGCGGGGCCGATCTTTCCCCAGGCTCCCTCATCCCGGATTAGCCATCGTTTCAGGTGCGCCTATCATATCATTTCTAAAACCGTTCTCCTAGATTTCCCGAAAATTCAATGTCCCGGACCTTTGGCCTCTCCCGGGCGCCCTTTCCCCACAAAACCCTATTGACATCGGGTGGGGGGACCGTATAATTCCGAAAATTCGATAAAAAACGAAGGGTTAGGCGCTTTTTTTCCAATCCGGCCGGAAAATTGCCTCCCGCAGGTTCCATTTAATAATGAGCGCATTCGGTCAGAAAATCCAGGGCCAGGCATAGGGCCCGGTGTCATTTTCCAATAAACCTGAAATATGCTGTTGCCCGAATCTCCTGAAAAAATGGTAAGCTGGCCCTTATCGCAGTTCACTCAACCCTTTTGGCAACAATCCTTATAATAAGCTTATGCGCAGACGTTCCATGACACCTTTAAAACTCAATATTCTGATACTCCTGGGCCTCCTGCTGGTACCCGCTTGGGGAGGGGCGGCCAAGGGTCCGGTTAAGGCCACTAAAGTTTCGATATCGCTGGTGGACGGTATTGCGGTGGCTCCCAATGGGGATATTTATATCGCCCGCCATGGCCATAACCTGATCAGCCGCATCGACCAAAAAGGTATGCTGGCCGACGTGGTGGGCACCGGTGCTTCCGGTCATTCCGGCGACGGCGGCCCCGCCGCGAAAGCGCAATTGCGCGTTCCCGCCGGTCTGACCTTCGATGCCGACGGCAACCTGTATATCGCGGACCGGGACAATCACCGCGTGCGTAAGGTCGATAAGAAAGGCATCATCACCACCGTCGCCGGCAACGGCACGGCGGGATTCAGCGGCGACGGCGGCCCAGCCACCCAGGCCAGCCTCAACCTGCCTTCCGGCGTGGTGGTCGACAAAAAAGGCAACCTGTATATTGCCGACCGGTCCAACGACCGGGTGCGCATGGTGAATACGAAGGGCATCATCCAAACCATCGCCGGCAACGGCCACGAGGGGTACCACGGCGACAACATGCCAGCCCTGAAAGCCACCCTCGACAAACCGTTCGGTCTCGCGCTGGACAAGGATAACAACCTGTACATCGCCGACCGCGGCAACAACCGCATTCGTAAAGTGGACCGCTCCGGCATGATCAGCACCGTGGCGGGCGATGGCGGATTTTTTTTCATCGGCGACAACGGCCCCGCCTACCGGGCCAGCATTGCCGGTCCCACCGATGTGGCGGTGGACGGCAAAGGCAATATCTACATCGCTGACCGCAATAACAACCGCATTCGCGTGGTCAACAAGCTGGGAATGATCCGCACCCTAATGGGCACCGGCCAGCAGGATTACAACGGCGATTCGGAACTGGCGCGGGAAACCAACCTGCACCTGCCGTTCGGAGTGGCTCTGGATAAAAACGGCGACCTGCTGGTGATCGACCGCTCGCATTACCGCATCCGCAAACTGATCCTGAAGGGTAACCGGGTCACCACCGTGGCGGGCAACGGCGTCAAGCTGTTCGGCGGCGACGGCGGCCCGGCGCAGGGCGCCAACATTGAATTCCCGCATGGCATCGACGTGGACAGCAAGGATAACGTGATCTTCGCGGACAAAGCCCATTACCGCATCCGCAAAATCACGCCTCAGGGCATTATTTCCACCATCGTGGGTAACGGGATTCGCGGCAACATCGGCGATGGCGGTCCGGCACTCAAAGCCTCGGTCTTTCCCACCCGCATGCGTCTGAACCACAAGGATGAAATCTTTTTCATCAGCCCCAGCGGATTCATCAGCCTGGTCCGCAAAGTGAACACCCAAGGCATCATCCATGAATACATCACCACCGGCGACGCGGATTACCAGAAAGCCGTAATGACTTCCGGGTCGGGCGCCTCTTCCAAATCCGAGATTACGGTGATCTCGCAGTTTTCCGATCTGGCCCTGGACAAAAAAGGAAATCTCTATCTGGCGGACCGGATCAATCACCAGATTCGCATGCTGAGCCCCAACGGTAAAATCAAGACCATCGCCGGCACCGGGGAATCGAGTTATTTCGGCGATGGCGGCCCGGCCACCCAAGCGGCGTTTCGCGATCCGGCGGCCATCACCC
>JAPUGN010000232.1 GCA_027298165.1 Nitrospinota bacterium | reverse complement strand
CCGACGGTTGAATGGGCAGAGGCTCGTTGACGCAATCGACGCCGATAAAATCGATTCCCAACTGGCGGATCTGCGGCAGGCGTTCCATGATCCGCGCCTCTCCCAGATGCCTGAGGTCGAGGTGAATACAGGCTTCGCCGTTGACGCCGCGGCCGGCGTCAATTTCACTCTGTTCGGCCCGCGCCACGATATCGCGCGGTGCCAGCTCCATGCGCGAGGGCGCGTACTCTTCCATGAACCGGTCACCCTTGCCGTTCAACAGGTACCCGCCTTCGCCCCGTGCCGCCTCGGAAAACAGAATGCCTTGGCGGTACAGTCCGGAAGGATGAAACTGCACGAACTCCGGATCTTCCAGCGGCACCCCGGCATGAAACGCCGCCATCGCTCCGTCCGCCGTGCTGGCGAAAGCGTTGGTGGTGATTTTGTACACCCGGCCATAGCCGCCGGTGGCAAAGATCACCGCCTTGGCCTGAATCACTTCCACCTCGCCGGTGCGGACGTTGCTGACCACGACACCGCAACAGCGGCCCTCCTCCACAACCAGCTGGTGCATGTACCATTCGGAATAAATTTTGATGGATTTGGCGTTTTTCAGCACCTGCTCGTGCAGGGCATGAAGAATGGCATGCCCGGTGCGGTCGGCGGAGAAACAGGCGCGTGGTTTAGAATGGCCGCCGAAACTGCGCTGGGCGATTTTGCCGTCCGCCGTGCGGCTGAACACGCAACCGAAATGCTCCAGTTCGTAGATCACCCGGGGGGCGGCCTTGACGTATTCCTCCACCGCGTCCTGGTCGTTCAGGTAATCGCCGCCTTTGACGGTATCGAACATGTGCTCTTCCCAGCTGTCGTCTTCGGAGTTGCCAAGCGCCGCGGCGATTCCGCCCTGCGCGGCGCCGCTGTGCGAGCGGGAGGGATACACCTTGGACAGCAGGCCGACATCGAGATCCTTGCACACCTCCAGAGCGGAGCGCATGCCCGCCAGACCCGAGCCCACAATTAAGACATCATGTTTGATCAAACCGCTTTCTCCTCTTCCCTTCCCGTCCCTGAAACCATAGAGGCCATACCTCTTAAGCACCTAAGTTACATATGATTACTGAAAAATAGTTCGAGGTTGGCCGGGGGCGAGCGTTCACAAAAGATATCAGGAAATTATCAGAAATTGATCGGGTATTGGACCACCTTGAGCCCTGGAATGTCAAGAAAAATGAATATTTACGGTTGAAACCCGACCGTGCTGGTATATACTGGTCTGAAATTGGAACAAACTACCTCGAGTCAACCTGCCAGCTCGCCAACCCTACACATGGAGTATTACACCGTCACCCGGTTCTCCCGTAACCGCCTGCCCCGAACCGGAACGCCTGTCGATCACACGCATGGAATCAAAACCCATTGAATTTGAAAGCCTTCCCATTCCGGAGGTAATACTGCAAGGCATCCGGGACGCCGGATTCAAAGAGTGTACCCCCATTCAAGCCAAAACGCTGCCGATCTCGCTGTCCGGGAAGGACGTCGCCGGCCAGGCCCAGACCGGAACCGGTAAAACGGCCGCATTTCTGATCTCGATGTTCACCCGCCTGGTCAACCACCCGCCGCCCGAACAGAAGGGCAAGCAAAGGGTTGCGCCACGCGCGCTCATCATCGCCCCGACCCGCGAGTTGGCCCTGCAGATCGAACGCGACGCGGTACTGCTCGGCAAATATTGCGGTCAGAAAATTCTCTGCGTCTACGGCGGGGTCGATTACGAAAAACAAAAAGATGAAATCAAGAAGGGTGTCGACGTTATGATCGCCACGCCGGGACGGCTGATCGACTACTACAAGCAGAAGTTCTTCAGTTTGAAATCGGTCGAGGTGGTGGTGATCGACGAAGCCGACCGCCTGTTCGATATGGGCTTTATCGTTGACCTGCGCTATATCATGCGCAATATTTCGCCGTACGACAAACGGCAGTCGATGCTGTTCTCAGCCACGCTCAATTTCCGTGTGATGGAGTTGTGCTACGAACACATGAACGATCCGGTTTCGATCAAGATCGAACCGGAAAAGATCGTGGTCGACCAGGTCAAACAGGTCCTGTATCACGTCGGCAAGCATGAGAAGTTAAATCTCCTGCTGGGCCTGCTGAAAAGCGAAACGCCCGGCAAAACGCTGATCTTCACCAACATGAAATCCACCGCCGAGCACCTGGAAACCCAACTCAGGTTCAACGACTACGATGCCCGGCAGATCAGCGGCGACCTCCATCAGAAAAAACGCATCAAGGTACTTCAGCAGTTCACCGAGGGCGAGATCGATATCCTCATCGCCACCGACGTGGCATCGCGCGGACTGCACATCGATGACATCACCCACGTCATCAACTACGACGTGCCGCAGGACCCGGAAGACTACATCCATCGCATCGGCAGAACGGCGCGCTGCGGGAAAGACGGCGACGCCATCACCTTCGCCTGCGAAGACTACGCCGAGGCCCTGACGGCGATCGAAGACATGCTGAAAAAGAAAATCCCGGTCGATTGGCCGGAAGACGACCTGTTTCTGGAACCGAAGGAAGGCACGCCGGTATTCAAACGGCGGCGGCGGTCGGGCCCCCCGGCACGCAGAGGTGACGGCGGCAACCGGCGCGGCGCCTCATCCAACGGACGCAAACCGCGCAGAGACGGCGGGCAATCCCGCGGGCGCGGACCCAAATCCTCCAGCAAATCTGGCAGTTCCGGCTCCGGACCTAACCGGCCTCGGCGACGCCCCAGCGGCCAACGTAAAAGCTAACCCTCCGGCAACAAATAAACTCTCGCAATTTGCGATTGGCCTTCTTATTGTGCCAATCTACTTCACTTTCTTGTCCAAGAACTTGCGCATATACCCCGCAATGACCTTGCCGTCTTCTTCAAGAGCAAAGTGCCCAGTGTCGAGCAAATGAAACTCGAGATCTTTCAGATCCTGTTTGTAAGGGTGTGCTCCTTCTGCTGGAAAAATGAAATCATTCTTTCCCCAAACGATTAGC